>JAAXIE010000342.1 GCA_012270525.1 Dehalococcoidia bacterium
TTCGTTCGCCACTACTCAGGGAATCTCGGTTGATTTACTTTCCTCAGGGTACTTAGATGTTTCAGTTCCCCTGCTTACCCTCCTTCCCCTATGGGAAGGATGAACCGGCTCAACACCGGAACGGGTTACCCCATTCGGGAATCCCCGACTATGCCCGCTAGACGGCTCATCGGGGCTTATCGCAGCCTTGCCGCGCCCTTCATCGGCCCTTGGTCCCAAGGCATCCACCGTAAGCCCTTAATAACTTGACCCACGCTAGGAACTCCAAACTAATTGGTGTTCTATTGCAGGATTTAGACTTCTTATTCTTTTGTTAAGGTGCCACAAGAGAAACGGCGGCAGGGGCCTAACCCCAAGCCGCCGCCCAGGTGTCCCATCACTTTATGCTTATGTCAGATGACGAGCATCCTTTTCCGAAACACTCCCTTGCGAGGCGTTATTATACGATTCCTCATTGGGCCAGTCAAGGGGTGGGGCCAAGGGGTGCCGTTTCCATACCAGGGGAAACCAACGCGGGAAATGAGCGCTTGTGGCCTACACCACTCCCGTGCAGATGATGGCAACCCAGGCTGCTATGGCGACCACTACCAACAGCAGGATGAAGCAGCCACCACGGGTGAATATCCCCCGGTAGGCCCTTACGCGTTTGGCATGGGCCTCGGCACGGGCCTGGATTTCTTGCTCCGAAGGCCGCGGTATTCTTCCGAAATTCACGTTAACCCCTTTGCAATGCCCTCACTGTCTTCGTTCCCACGGTGATTCACTCAATCTTGGTGGAGAGGCGAGCGCTCGGTCAAGGTGCGGAAGGCGAAGGAGCTATCTTACCGCAGGGGGAAGGGGAACGGTGGGGCCTACCTGATGCACCGATGCCTTGACGTTGCGCTCCTCCGTATGGTGGACCTGCAACCCTTGCACAGGCCAGCGGAGGCCGGAGTATTTTTTCCAGTGCCACAATGCGCCATTCTGAGCCAAGCTCCCGGGCAACGGGCTGGCGGACTCGGCAAGGCAGCAACAACCTGTTGGTAGCATACGGAGCGGCCGCCGGGGTTAGCAAGGGGCGGCGTGTCAGTAATTTGAAATGGCGGCTACTGGGACAACGTCATGCTAAGCGATGTTTCCTCTGGCACGGTGCTACAATTATGTTAAGGAGGCAAGGGCCTTCTTCTGAAGCGGGGTTGAGGGAAGTGGGGAGTCTCGGCTGACGACACGCTGAGTCACTACGAACCGCAAGGAGGCAGGCCATGACAACGCTGGAGACACGGAAGGATGCCAAGGTGGAGGTGTGTACCGAGGAGGAGTTGCGGGCCGAGGGATTCAAGGTCGCGTCGGTGGACGGCCATACCGTGTTGGTGCTGATGGACCAGGGCAAGGTGTACGCTCTGGACAACCGCTGTCCCCACATGGGATTTCCCCTGCACCGGGGCACGGTGGGAGACGGGATCCTGACGTGCCACTGGCACCACGCCAAGTTCGACCTGGCCGGTGGCTGCACCTTCGACCCCTTCGCCGATGACGTGACCTCTTTCTACGCCGAGGTCAGGGACGGAACGGTGTGGCTGGACCCCACGCCCATCGTGGAGGAACGGCTCCCCCACTGGCGCAGGAAGCTGGACGAGGGGCTGAAGCAAAACATCAGGCTGGTGATGGCCAAGAGCGTCATCGGCCTCAGCGGCATCGGCCATACCGAGGAAATCGTCCGGCAAGCGTCACTGTTCGGCGTTCGCAACCGGGCCGACGGATGGACCGCCGGGCTGTCGATATTGACGGCGATGGCCAACGTGGCGCCCTGGTTGAACGAGGAGGACCGGCCACTGGCCCTGTATCACGGCGTGCTCCACGTTGCCGGCGACACCGCGGACGAGCCTCCCAACTTCGACCTGGGGCCGCTGGACACGTCGGAGACGCGGCCGGAGCGTTACCTGGAGTGGTTCCGCAGGTTCGTACACCTGCGTTCGGGCGACGCCGCCGAGCGGACGCTGAGGACGGCCATCAGGATCGGGCTGGGACCCAAGGCCGTAGCCGACATGATTTTTGCGGCCTGCACCGACCACCTGTTCCTGGGCGGCGGCCACTCCCTGGACTTCGCCAACAAGGCCTTCGAATTGCTGGACCACGTCGGGTGGGAATACGCCGAGGAGGTACTGCCCTCGCTTATTCCCAGGGCCAACATGATCGATGCCCCGCGTATGGAGGAGACCTCCGCCTGGCGGCACCCGGTGGACCTGGCAGGGCTGTTGACGGAAGTCTACGGGGAGCTGGACGGTCTCATAGCAGAGGGCAGCGGAAGGCTGGCCGATTGGCATGGCCACGAGGAGCTGGCCGAGCGGATTATGGACGACGATCCCAGGGATACCCTGTCGGAGATGGCCGGCCTGGTGCGGCAGGGAGTGCCCCTGACCGAGCTATCGGCGGCGGTGGCCTACGCAGCCGCCCGGCGGGCCGTGCACTTTCGGGTAACCAACGAGTTTTCCGACTGGGACACCATCCACCATTCATTTACCTACGCCAACGCCGTGGACCAGGCGATGCGGCGGGCGCCTTCGAACCTGCTGGCGCGGGGGATTTTCGACGGGGCGATGTCGGTCTACCTGGAGCGGTTCCTCAACGTGCCCAAGCAGGCCATCCCGACGCCCCTGGGCAGAGGGGCTGCGACGGAGGACCTGCTCCAAGCCTTCGACGGGCAGGGGCAAGTAGACGATACCGCCCAGGTGGCGGCGGACATGGTCGCCAGGGGACAGGAGGACGAGTTGGTCCGGGCCTTGGGCGGCGCTTTGCTCCGGGAGGACGCGGGGTTCCACATGTTCCAGATCTATGAGTCGGGGCTGAGGCAGTACCGGAACTTCGCGGGACGTCCCGCGGGAGGCCACATATTGCTGGGAGTGGCCCGGTTCCTCACCGCCCATTCTCCGACGGTGCGAGCCAGGGGACAGACCTACGACATCGCGGCGCGGCTGCTGAGGGGCGAGAGCCTGCACGGGGAGGACTAGCGTACCGGCGGGATTGGCCCCGGCTGCCTAGTCCCGGAAGTGGGGCACGACCTCGGCGGCGAACCGCTCCATGGTGTTGAAAATGTCTTCTGCGGTCTCGCCGTACAACTCCGGGATGCTGAAGGTGTCGATGACAAAGGAGGTCACGCCGGCGTCGCGGAACCGCCCCACGTTGTCGATGACCTGCTGGGGGGTGCCCAGCAGGGGGTTCACGTCGGTACAGAGG
>JAAXIE010000337.1 GCA_012270525.1 Dehalococcoidia bacterium
ACCTCGCTCCGAATGAGGCCATGCTGCATCTCGCCGGGGTCATGGACTGCATTCTCTGCGGGGCCTGCGTCTCCGACTGCACCGTCCTGGAGGTCGACCCCAACTTCCTCGGTCCGGCCGCCTTGGCCAAGGCCTACCGGTTCGTCGCCGACCCCAGGGACTCCGCCGACGATCACCGGCTGCAGGAGTTGGGCAAGTATGCTGGCATCTGGGACTGCACCCGCTGCTTCGAGTGCGTGGAAGCCTGTCCCAAGGGCGTCGCCCCCATGGACCGCATCATGGCTCTCCGCGACCGGGCCATTGAGGCTGGCTACGACAAGAACCCCGGCGCAAGGCATGCCGAGGCCTTCGCCAGTTCGGTGGGACATACGGGGACGCTGGACGAGTTGCGTCTGCCCATCAAGACGGCAGGGATTACGAACCTGCCCGTGCTGCTGGGCTATGCTCCCGTGGCCGTTCGGGCTGCCCTGAAGGGCAAGATGCCACCCCTCATTCACAAGTCGCTGCCCGGAGATAACGCCCGCAACGTGCGTCGCATCTTCCAGAGGGTCGAGGAAGAGGACGAGTCCTAGGTCACCGACCCCCTCAGGTCACAGCAGGAGGTCCCAGTTGAAATATGCCTTCTATCCTGGTTGCGTGTCGCGCGGCGGTTGTCCCGAACTCTACCCAGCAGCGATGCAGGTCTGCCACAGGCTGGGCATCGAACTGGAGGAGATGACGGGGGCTTCCTGCACCGGCGCGGGGGTGCTCCAGGAGAAGAACCAGTTCTTGGGCGACACCCTGAACGCCCGCACCTTTGCCATGGCGGAGCGGATGGGTCTGCCCATCATGACCATCTGCAGCACCTGCCAGGGTGTCATGAGCCAAGCCAACAAGCGGCTGAAGGACGACCCTGATCTGCTGGCCAGGGTCAACGGTCACCTAGCCGAGGAGGGGCTGGAATACAAGGGCACCGCCGATCCCAAGCACCTGCTCTGGGTGCTGCTGGAGGACGTGGGGATCGAGGCCCTGAGAGAGCATTTCGTGGTCCCCCTCGACGATGTCCGTCTCGCGCCCTTCTATGGCTGCTACATCATGCGCCCCAGCGAGGCCCTGGACTTCGAGGGGCATCCCGAACGCCAGACATCGCTGGAGACGGTCATCGAGGCCTTGGGGGCCGAGTTGGTGGACTTCGAAGGGAAGTCCCGCTGTTGCGGCTTTCCCATCCTGACCATCAACGAGAAGAACTCGGTGGCCATGGTCGCCAAGCACACCTCGGAGGTAGCCGATCTGGGGGCCGACGCTATGGTGACCCCCTGCCCTCTGTGCCATCTCAATCTGGACGGCTTCCAGCCCAAGGCCCAGGCCCAAGCCAAGCGCAACATCGACATGCCCATCCTCCACCTGCCTCAAGCCCTCGGCCTTGCCATGGGCATGGATCCCGGAGACCTGGGTCTCCAGCGTCATATCGTCACCCCCATCACCCTGCTGGGCAAGCTCGGTCTGTCGGTGGACTGACCTCCGCTAGTTGGACTGCTTTTGCGGAGGAAAGCGCGTTGACGGCCGGGACCAACGAATGACCAGCAACGGGGAACGTCGGACCCGGGTTCGGGCCGCCTTCATGACCGTCATGCTGTTCGCGATCTGCGCTACGTCACCAGTCCTCGCATGTGCCGAGCCTGAGCTTTCCTCTCCGCAATCGTCGCAGGATGACTCACCACTGACACTGACAGTTGACCCAGCGTTGGTGGAGCAGCTCCGCGCCACCACCGAGGCCAACCGTGCTCTGTTGGCCGAGCTGCAGACGATTGCTCAGAGCAACCGGGAGTTGGTAGAAGCAGTCGCTGCGGGCAACGAGGCCAGCAGACCATCGCCTGATTTGATGGCCGAGATCCAGAGGATGGCAGAAACCAACGTCGAGTTGCTGGACGCAGTCTCCTCGGTCAACGAGGCCAGCAGAGCACTGCTTAACGAGGTCAAGGCCCTCCGCCAGTTGAACGAAGAGTCGGAGGAGACGGTATCGGCGCAGCAGCAGCTAGATGACCCAGCGTCGGGGCAAGAGGAGGCAGCACCAGTTCCAACGGACATCTGTTATAGGGGAATCTCCATGCAAGAGGCTCTTATCAGGAAGTTCATGGGACCCAACCTGTGCGCGGCCATCAGGACCGGGGAGTTATTTCGAATTGAGGAACTACGGGTGGATGCAACCGGACTTGAGGCTGACGATTTTGAACATATGCCCAATCTTCATGATCTGGAACTGAGCTATTCGGGAACAGCAACCCCGACGGCCTTATTCACGCACTTGCCACAATTGCAACAGCTGAGGATAAGCGGGCCACCTTCGATCCTGCATCCGGATTTCTTTGCGGGCTTGCCAAACTTGGACACCCTGAGGATCGAAGTCAGAGTTCCGAATGACCCAGAAGGGGAACCAAGAAGAACCTTTATGTTGTCTGGGAGAGTGTTTAGCGCACTACCGAACCTAAAGAGCTTGGGAATCACGGTCTCTGGGCTATACCGAGGCGGTTGTATTGAACTGCACCCTGGAGCATTTCAGGGCCTCAGGACACTGGAATCACTAACTCTGCGCCAATACACGAACAGTCCTCCCCGTGAAACATTCAGAGACCTAACATCATTGACTCAATTGGACCTGGGATCGCCCTGCGCCGACCCAGATGGCCAGCGCCGCACCCTCGAAATATACGTAGCAAACTACGAGATAGCAGCCAGGCTGGACCACTCATGCGGGGCCTGCACCATAGTGGGGTTGCTTACAGACCAGCGATAGCCTCCCCCGCCTTACTCCCCCATGTTAGTATGACCCGACCGTTCTTACGGAGGAAAGTGGGTTGGCGTCCGAGAACAACGAATGCCCCGCTGATATGCTCGCTCAGGCGTGGGACTTTCCGCTGGGCAAGGCAATCGCAGGACGCCGCTCCCGCCGGTTCGGGCTGGGGATGGAAATCCCAGGTGGGCCGCTGGCCTTCCGGTCGCGACACGCCCCTTTCGGGCTGTCCAAGGCAGAGAACACCCTTCTTGTTTGCTCCGCCGTTGGCGTTACGGGATGGAACTTCGGCATCCCCTACACCACGGGAACGCCCGACTCCTATGCCAGCTACGCCATGCGATTGGGCGGGAGGGCGGTGCCGACCGGTGCGGCAGTCGGCACTCCCGAACTGTTCTATACCAACGATGATGGAATCTATCTCGTCCGCACCCGCGATCTGGCCCCGCTGATCCACCAGCCAGCCGAGGACATCGAGGCCTTGGAACTGATGATGTCCCAGGTCGAGGATGCGACGTCGCGCCTGTCGGAGCATCGCCTGCAGGTCCCGCGCCAAGCACCGCATATCAGCGAGCACAACCTCTGGAACGCCAACCTGCCGGGCACGACGCTATTCATGCCGGTCACCGACCTGTCGGAGCACCTCTTTTCCTCTTTGACCATGCGACTCATCGGTGGTTACTACGTCTACGACGACATGGCCAAGCGGCCTGCTGGCAATCCCGAACCCTACTTCCGCTCAGGTTTTCTGTCACGGGACAAGCCAGCACCTCTTTCCCTGATCGAACAGAACCTCTTTGTCACCGGCGTAGGGGCCATCACCCCCATGGCCCACAATATGATGCTGACCATGCAGGCGATGGGACTGGGCGGCTGGATGTTCACGGGCATCGGGGCCCACTCCGCCATGGGGGCCTTCGACGCAGACGGGTTTGAGACCCTGGGTTTCCGGTTCCTAAGGGACGAGCGATGGAATGCCCCGAACCCGGTTGGGCTCGACGGCTACTACGAGGCACTCTGCCCTCCCTACTATCCGGACATGCGCGCGGCCGCCAGGGAGATCGCCCGCAGGAAGTTCGGCGAGGGCGGCACATACGATCCAGCCACCGATGGCCCCTTTCTGGATAACACCAGGGTGAAGGGCAGCGTTTCCCCCTATTCCGAGCAGTTCGTGGAATACCTTGGAGATATCGCCCAGTACATATATGATACGTATGGCAAGTTCCCAGGGACTGCACCCACCATGCTCATGTGCATTTACGTGCAAGCCCAGCACATCGATGTGGAGTTCTACGACGCGCACTACAAGGACGGAGCCTATCTGGATACCCACCGCTGGCACATGGCCCGCTGGCACGGCCTGGCCTGACTCGCTTAGTTCAAGCCCCACAGGAGGACGCAATGACTACTACCGATACCAGGTGGACGCTGAAGGGTGAATATTTCGAGAACTGCAACTGCGAGGTGCTGTGCCCCTGCATCGTGCAGGGCACGGGCATCGATCCAACCGACGGGCATTGCGATGTGGCCTTTGCCTTCCACATCACCGATGGCGACTTCAACGGCGTGTCGCTGAACGGGCTGAATTTCGTGGCCGCCTGCCTCACTCCCGGTCCCATGGAAGCAGGCAACTGGACCTCCGCCTTCTATGTGGACGAGCGGGCCAACCCCCAGCAGCGCGAGGCCATGGAGCAGATCCTTTCAGGCCGGATGGGCAGCCCTGCGGAACGCTGGCTGGCCATGACCACCGATTTCAAGGGAATCAAGTACGTGCCTGTCGACTTCAAGATCGACGGCAAGACTCGCAGCGTGACCATCCCCGGCATCATCTCCTTCAACGTCGAGGGGATCACCAAGCGGAACCAGCCCGACGAGATGCTGTTGCGGAACACCGGTCACCCGGTCAACACTGACCTGTATCTCGCCAAGGGGACGGCCAGCACCTACACCGACCACGGCATGACCTGGGACAACACCAACCGCAACGGCCACTACGCACCCTTCGACTGGAACTGGCCCTAATCGGGGCCACGTCTCCCCCCTAGGGCCCCCCTAAGAGGAACGCTGGGACGGGGGCTAAAGGAAGAAGTCGGCCACTGGGCAGGTGAAACCGGGGAGAACGGGCGACCCGTCCAAGGTGTCATCGGAAGACAGGACCACTGCATCCTGGCTGGCACGGTGCACGGTGACCTGATTCCCGAGAGGGTCGACAACCCACACCATGATCACTCCTGCATCGAGCCACGTCTCTGCCTTCTCTTGCACGTAACGGCCGGTCTGTGATGGGGAAACGATCTCCACTGCCAACTCGGGCACCATGTCCGGATACCCGCGGGGCAACTCCTGCTCCGCGGGTAAGCGTTGATAGGATATGTAGGCAACATCCGGGCCTCTCACTGTATCCGGATCACGGGCCAGGATGAACCCCGGGTCTCCCGCCAACACGTGGCCAAGCCGGTATTGTCTCGCATGGGCCGTCAGTAGAAACGTCACATTGGCAGTCACCTGCCCGTGGCGAAAACCGGGTGGCGGCATCTTGTACAGCTTCCCCTCCACCAACTCATAGCACCCGTCGTCGGTGTGCTCATCAGGTAGGCACAACAGGTCTTCAGCGGTAAGGGGCTCCTTGAGGCGACGCCCCCCAAGATCCACAACATGTACCCGCGACGACGGATGGGGCTTGATGCGTGCCATCACCCTACCGCCGAATCTCGCTGATGGATTGGGCGAACGCCTCGATGGTGCGGTCCACATCCTCGTCGGTGTGGGCAAGGGAAACGTAGAACTTGCTGGGCCAGCCCTTAAGGACGCCACGCTCCAGCAGTCCCACGTTGAACTGCTCGGTGATGCCACGGTCGTTGGCCAACGTGGAGCGATAATCGGAGACTGACCCTTCCATGAAGTAGATGTCGAAGGTGGGGTCCTCTCCTGTGGTGAGGGCTGGTATCTCCGCCTCAGCGCAGAGGGTCTCCAAGGCTTCCCGCAATCTGCGACCCGTGTGCCGGATCCTCTCGTAGGTGCCGGGCTTGCGCAACTCGGCCAGGGTGGCCAAGCCAGCAGCGCAGGCGACGTGGTTGCCGTTCAGTGTACCCACCTGGCTTACGAAATCATCGGGCTCCGACCGGGTGCCGTCGTAGACTGCCATGATTTCATCACGACCGGTCACAGCAGCCAGCGGAAACCCGCCACCAACGATTTTGCCCACGGTGGCCATATCGGGGGTGACGCCATAGAACTCCTGGGCCCCTCCGTAGGCCAACCGGAAGCCTGTGACCACTTCGTCGAAAATCAGGGGTATCTGGTGATGGGCGGTGATATCGCGGACTGCCTGCAGGAAACCGGGCTTGGGGGCAAGAACCCGCTGCATCGGCTCCATGATCACGCAGGCCAACTCGTCATGGTGCTCTTCGATGATCTGGGTAGTGGTCTCGGTGTCGTTGAAAGGCGCGATCAGCACCAGGTCCTCGATGGCCTTGGGAATACCTGCACTGTTGGGGACGGGGTGCGGGAAGTTGCCGCCACGCTCCCCTGGCGTGACGCTCATGAGGGCATAGTCGTTGCTGCCGTGGAACCCGCCCTCAAACTTCAGAATCTTGTCGCGCCGGCGAAAGGCGCGGGCTACTCGCATGGCTTGGAAGGTGGCATCGGTCCCCGACGTTGTGAACCGGACCTTCTCAGCGCAGGGCACGGCTTCCACGATCTGCTCCGCCAGCAGCACAGCCCGGTCGTTGGTGGCGAAGAAGGTGCTGCCTCCCTGCATCGCATCGCTCACGGCTTCCACGACGGCGGGATGGGAGTGCCCCAGCACCATGGGTCCCGATCCGAGGAGGTAGTCGATATATTCCTTCCCGCTGACGTCCCATACATGGGAGCCGAGACCTCTTTGCAGAAGGAATTGTCGCTCAGGCTCGTGATGCAGGTTTCCGTTGTTCCCGCCCGGCAGATAACGCCGGGCTTTTTCCAGTAGCTCCATCTCTTGTGCGGAACGATTTGCCATTGAGCGACCTTCCCTCCTTGTTGAAATCTGGTTAACCGCCGGAACCCCTCATCACATCCATCAATTCTTGCACGGCACTGGCCGACTTGCCTAGGGCAGCGCGTTCCTCCTCTGTCAGCTTGATTTCAATGATGTCTTCAACCCCGCCGGCACCCAGTTTGACGGGCACGCCCACACAGAGACCATTGATGCCATACTCCCCTTCCAGGTAGACGCAGCAGGGGAGGATGCGCTTCTTGTCCAGCAACACCGCTTCCACCATCTGGGCGACCGACGCTGCTGGGGCGTAGAAGGCACTGCCCGCTTTCAGGAGGGCAACGATTTCGCCACCTCCCTGCCGGGTGCGTATCACGAGCCGGTCGATGTCCTCCTGGGACATCAGGTCGCTGATGGGAATGCCAGCTACTGTGGTGTATCGCACCAAGGGCACCATGTCGTCGCCGTGCCCGCCCAGCACATAGGCTTGAACGTCTTCCACCGAAACGTCCAACTCCTGGGCGATGAACGTGCGGAAGCGGGAGGTATCCAGCACGCCTGCCATGCCGAAGACTCGGCTGCGGGGGAAGCCGCTTGTCTCGTAGATGTTCTGGCACATGGCATCCAGCGGATTGGTCACCGCCATGATGATGCAATTGGGGGAATGCTCCACCACCTGGCGGGTGACGTCGCCCGTGATTTTCATGTTGGTCAGCAGCAGGTCATCGCGGCTCATTCCGGGTCGACGGGCGATGCCTGCCGTGATGATCACCAGGTCGGAGCCTGCCGTTTCCTCATAGCCGTTGCTGCCGGTGATGCTGCTGTCCACTCCCAGTACCGGCCCCGACTCCAGCATGTCCAGCGACTTGCCTTGGGGCAGGTCTTCCACCACGTCCACCAGCACCACGTCGGCATATCCCAACTCGTAGACACGCTGGGCCGTGGTCGCTCCCACGTTGCCCGCGCCGATAATCGACACCTTGCTGCGCATTCCTCTCAAGTCCTCCTACAAGAAACCGGTCAGCCACAAGCGAATCACCACTGTCGGACCAGACAATGGCAGGCCGTTTTGCTTCTGCAAGCGACTTGCCACCCTCTCCTTTTCCGGGGAGAAGGACCGAGCCTGGCCCATTTGGTCCGGGGCGTCGTGGTCGAGCCCTAGGCGTTAACGTACGCTTCCCACCGGGAATCGAGGCTGGAGTCGTTCACGGTGGACACCACGTAGTCGCCGAATTCCTGGCCCGTGGCCCCGTTGGAGCGCCCGGTCATGACCACGCTGCGTTCGTACTGCCCGCAGATATCCAGGGCGCGGTTCAGCTTGCCGCCCAGTTCCGAATAGCCCAGGTGGTCCAGCATCATGGCCCCAGCCCGCATCATGGAACTGGGGTCGGCGTACTGGGCCCGGCCCTCGCGCACCATGCGGGGAGCGCTGCCGTGGATGGCCTCGAACATGGAGTACTGCTTACCCACGTTGGCGCTCCCAGCGGTCCCGACCCCTCCCTGTATCTGGGCGGCCTCGTCGGTGAGGATATCCCCGTACAGGTTTGGCAGGGCCAGCACCTGGAAGTCCTTCTGACGTGCCGGGTTTATCAGGGCGGCGGTCATCAGGTCGATGTACCAACCCTCCCAGGAGATTCCAGGGTAGTTCTCCGAAACCTCACGGGCGATGTCGAGAAACTTGCCATCGGTGGTCTTCACCACGTTGGCCTTGGTCACGATTGTCACGTGATCTTTGCCGGTGCGTTGGGCATGGGCAAAGGCCGCGTCGATGATGCGGCGCGAGCCTTGAGTGGTGATCACCCGGAAGTCGATGGCCAGATCCTCGGTCACGTTCAGGCCCTGGCTGCCCACGGCGTACATGTCCTCGGTGTTCTCGCGGAAGAAGGTCCAATCGATGCCTTGGGCAGGGACCCGCACGGGGCGTACGTTGGCGAACAGGTCAAGATGCTTCCGCATGCTGACATTGGCGCTCTCGATGTTGGGCCAGCCATCGCCCTGTTCCGGGGTATGGGTGGGGCCCTTCATGGTCACGTGGCAGGCTTTGATTTCTTCCAGCACGTCATCGGGGATGGACTGGAGCTTGGCCGCCCGGTTCTCGATGGTCAGACCCTCGATAGTGCGGAACTGCACTTTGCCCGAACTCACCTCATCAGCGAGCAACTGCTCCAATACCCGTTGGGCGTCGGCGGCAATATAGGGGCCGATGCCATCCCCACCGAGATTGCCGACTATTATGGGCGAAATGGTGGAGTAGTCGGTCCAGGGGCCCTCTCGTTTCATCGCTTCCACGCGGGCCAGTTGCTGCTCCAGCACCACGCCGAAATGGTCTTTGGCCGCATTGATTTCCTGGGCTTGTACCAAGGGTAGCTCCTTTCCAGCACACTTGCTCCCGCCCTTCGATAACTGGCAGCCGGGGCGGCACGAATGTCGTGGGGAATTATAACTGCGCACGGAACGCCGGTATAGGGCCAC
>JAAXIE010000128.1 GCA_012270525.1 Dehalococcoidia bacterium
GGGGCCATGCCATGGTAGTAATCGGGGAAGTTGGGCACGGCATAGAAGGGAACGCCCACCTCGTCGCAGAAGAACCTCAGCACACCGGGGGCGTTGTCGATGTACGTCCGCAGGTTGGCGTCGTTCTGGTGTCCTGCTCCCAGGTGCTGCAGGTAGGCGAAGGCCTCATCGCGGGTGTCTTCCACTCCCAAGGCCGGGGCCAAGTGGTTCTCGCCCACCCACACGATGCCGTAGGAATAGGTCGTGCCGCCACCCAGGACGTCGGCTTTCTCCAGAACGATGGCCTGCTGGCCTCGGGCTTCGGCTGAGATAGCGGCACAAATCCCGCCCATGCCCGAGCCTACGGCAACGACATCGACCTCAATATCCCAGGAATGGCCTGCCATCACTGACCTCCGTCGCAAACATCCCTCATATCAGCGAGGTCTCGTATGTATAGCATCGCACCGGTTGCGCCTCAAGCTATGGGCTTGGCACATCGCGTACGGGTAACCGTCATACGGGTACGAACTGTATGCCGCATTCCGCAAACCTGATTCTCAATGCCCGTATTAATTGCACACTTGACGACGAATCACTAATGCCATAGTCTGCCTTCTATCAGTAAACAAGACAGGAGGTTGCGATGGTAAGACGTATGGCGTTCCAGCAGACCGTCTTTGGCCTGTGTATCCTTCTCCTGGCGGTGATACTCGCCTGTGGCGAGGAAGCGACGCCCGCGGCCACTCCTGTCGAACCGGTGGCCACGGCTCCACCAGCCGCCACTCCGACGGCAGCCACTCCCGTGGCCACTCCCGCCCCGGAAACGGCCGCTCCCGCCATGATGGAACCACAGGGGGTCCTTGAAATAGCGATAGGAGCGGTGGGGTCCGACGTGTACCTGCCCAAGAGCCAGGACTACAACACTGCCATCTATGACGAGCGGGTGACCCACGAGACCATCTTCGCCGCCGACCCCAATGGGACACGCATCGGCCGGCTGGTCAAGTCATGGGAGGATGAGATAGGGACGGACGGTTCCTTCGCCCGCACCTACGTGTTGCAAGAAGGAGTTGGATGGCACCAGCGCTATGGGGACTTCGGCGAGTGGAACGCCGACGACTTCATCCACTCCTTCCAGAACGTGTCGGCTGAAGGCTCGCGTCACACCACCTCGACATCCCTCAGGGACAGCCTGTTCTGCGACGGTTGCACGCTCACGAAAATCGACGACATGACGGTGCGCTTGGAGCGGCCCAATTTCGATGTCGCTCTTGATTTCTACACCGTATACCCCAATGCAATCATGACCATGCGCAGCAAGAAGCACTTCGACACCGTGGGCGAGGCTACCGCCGAGCACCAGTCGGTGGGCACCGGACCCTGGGAGTTGATGGAGGTCAGCCTCAACGAGAAGAAAGTCGCCAAGGCCGTGAGGGACCACTGGCGCAAGACCCCGGAATGGGACGAGTTCGTCTGGTGGGAGATAGGCGAGGAGTCCACCAAGTACGCCAACTTCGTCACCAGAGTCATCGATTCAGGGCAGTTCTCTGCGGATTCCATCCAGTCCCTGAAGGGTGAGAATCTGCCGGGTGTGGAGTTCGGCGTCTTCCCAGGCGCAGACCTCCACTATCTCCACCTGCACGGTGCAAACTACTTCCCCGATCACCCCTACCACCAGCCGGGACCGGGAGGCGAAGACCCCATCCTTCCCACGGGCGATAACTCGTCATATGACGAGAATTGCGATGCGCAGCCGTGGATTTCCTGCAGCCGCGACCTCAACTCCGCTGAATGGGAGAACGCCCGCAAGGTGCGCTTGGCCATGGCCATATCCATCGACCGCGAGAAGCTGGTGAACAATCTGGCCTTCGGCGAGGGCGAACCCGCTTACGTCTTCAACTTCCTGGCTCACAGAGGACGGCTGCAGGAGTTCGGGTTGGACAAGCTGGTGTGGGACTACGACCCGGAACGGGCCAGGGAACTCCTGGCGGAAGCCGGGTATCCTGACGGGTTCGACATCGATATATGGGACACCGAGACGGGAGGCAGAGGCGCCCTGCCGGTCAACGAAGCCGTCGGTGGCATGTGGGAAGCCATCGGCATATCGACCAAGACCCAGATCATGCAGTTCCAGGCATTCATCCCGCTGCTGGTGGCCCGTACCGCCCTGGGAGTGCGGGCCGACATCCAGGGTGTTGCCGCGCCCAGTCCGTTGCGTCACTACAAGGCGTTCTACAACGCGGCCAACCGCTTCACCTTTTCGCCGGAGCATCCTGCCCTGCAGGAACTGGTGGACAAGGCACTGAACACCCCGGACGAACAGGAACGCTGGCAGGTGGAAGCGGATATCGCCACATGGCTCTTCGATCAGGTGGGAACGATCCCGCTATACGAGGGGGCCTCCATCTGGCCCTTCGGCCCTGAACTGGGGCGCTGGGACGTCAACCCGCTTCACGTGGAGTGGCTCAACAACTGGGAGTACGCCACCCACAAGTAACGCCTGTGACGGCGTAACCGGCTCGGACGAGATGAGCATGGAAGGGCCTTGGCGTTGTGCCGAGGCCCTTCCGTTGTCTGGTGCATACCGTTTCCGCCTCGTCATCCCTCGCTCCCATGACCCCCTATGACAACTCCCCATTGCCCGCCTACCCTCTTTCCTGCTAGCCTGATTACGGGCTGGGGACCGACCCCGCGGAGGGGGCTCCCCAGCCTCTTGATTCTTTGGGGGAGGTCGAAACACGCCCATGGCAGACCTGAATCCCGCTTCAGCCCACGAATCTGTTCCCCTTGGCAGCGAGGCGAGACCCCATGCGGCCCGTCGCGGCGCATTCTCCAGCTACGGACTCAAAGCCGGGGTGCCCAAACAATGCGACAGGCGCGGCCCACCTCAGATATGAAAAAATGCATTGCAGATATGGCCGATGCCGCATCCTTTGCCACACCGACGGAAGGCAGGGACAAGGGGCAGGGCAGAGACAGGGGATTCAAAGCCCTCGGGCCACCAGACCATTGGCCGGGCGGGACGGAATCGGTATGCATGGCAAATCACTGGCCCCCGTGCAGCGGGATGTCTTTGCCAAGTTGGGCGGAAGCTGCTATGCTTTCCTCTGAGAACTCCTTCGTCACAGGCGAGGGATGCCAGGTATCTGAGCAACACCGAGGAGGAGATGGGAATTGGCGGCCGAGTCTAACGTGACCCTGCGCCAAGCAGCCACACAGTATGCGGCCACCCTGCCACCCGAGGACCGGGGCTCTGAGCAGCCTGCCATTGAGTCCTTCGTACGTTGGTGCGGACGGGACAGGCAAGTGGGAGAACTGACCCCGCAGGAGATCGAGCAGTACGGGGCTTCAGTATCGAACGAGGGCTCGGACCCGACCGCGAAACTGGTATCAGTCCGCTCCTTCCTCACCTACCTGCGCAAGCAGAAGATAGTCAAGAATACCCTGAGCACCCACCTGCGAGTCCGCAGGCCACGGCGCACCTCCGAGGGGAACGGCCCCCAAAATGCCGGATCCGAAGTTGTGCTCTCCGCCGAGGGGCGCGCCAACCTCGAGTCACGCTTGGAGACGTTGCGCGAAGAGAGTGTGGCCGTCGTGGCGGACATCCAGAGGGCCATGGCCGATAAGGACTTCCGGGAGAATGCCCCTCTGGACGCTGCCAAGGAACGGCAGGGGAAGATAGAAGCCGACATCCGGGAACTGGAGCACACCCTGGCAAGATCCGTCCTCCGACAGGACTCCGGCTCCTCGACCACGGTGCGTCTCGGGCATACCATTCGCTTGAAGGAGTTGAGTTCGGGGAGGGTGACCCAGTATATCCTGGTGGACGCTGCGGAAGCAGATGCCAGTTCCGGCAAGCTGTCTTCCAGCAGCCCCGTTGGCCGTGCCGTGCTCCAGAAGACCGTGGGCGATGAGGTCAGCGTCGTTGCCCCCCGGGGCACCATCACCTACAGGATCGAAGAGGTGGCTGGCTAGGCCAACCAGGCGATACGACCGCGGGGGCCCACAAGACCGGACGGCCCCAACCCTGAAGGGACAACGATATGCCGACTTTTGTGAACCCGGAGAAGTGCGACGGTTGCAGGGCCCAGACCCGGCCCGCCTGCATGTATATCTGCCCCAACGACCTGATGAAGCTCGACACCGACATCGGGCAAGCCTTCAACCAGGAACCCGATGCCTGCTGGGAATGCTTCGCCTGCATCAAGATGTGCCCCCAGTCGGCCATCGACCTGCGTGGCTACGCCGACGTGATGCCCTTGGGGGCCACGGCCACCCCTCTTCGAGGGACGGAGCAGATCATCTGGGCCATCAAGTTCCGCGACGGCACCCTCAAGCGGTTCCGCTTCCCCATACGGACCACCCCTTGGGGCACCATAGAACCCCACCAGCGGGCCGATCACCCCAACGAAGAGAGCCTGCGCGATCCCAGCATTTCCGCTGAGGCTCACTACCTGGGGGTGGACGAGCTACCGGCACCCTCCAGGTAGCGGTGCTCTCCCCGTCGCCGCATGGCGCGTGATGGGGTCGAGGGTCCGCGCCCTGATGACACCAGTACTTCGACAGGTCGAACTCTCTCCAAGCGCAAGGCGGTGTGTCAATGGCGGACTACAGGACTGAAGTCGTCGAGTGCGACGTACTCATCGTCGGCGGCGGCATGGCTGGCTGTGGCGCGGCCTACGAGGCAGCCCACTGGGCCAAGCTCAACGGGATGCGCGTGGTGCTGGTGGAAAAGGCCGCCATCGAACGCAGCGGTGCCGTGGCCATGGGGCTCTCCGCCATCAATATGTACCTCGGCATGAAATGGGGCGAGAACACCCCCGACGACTTCGTACACTACGTCCGTAACGAGACCTGCGGCCTGTCCCGCGAAGACCTGACCTACGACATAGCCCGCCATGTGGACGCCACGGTGCACATGTTCGAGGAGTGGGGCCTG
Organism: Dehalococcoidia bacterium; assembly: GCA_012270525.1. The sequence goes on from JAAXIE010000128.1 coordinate 4,922, forward strand.
CCCTTCTTCAAGACGCCGGAAGGCCGGTACGTGCGCGAGGGTCGCTGGCAGATCATGATTCACGGCGAGTCCTACAAGCCCATCGTGGCCGAAGCTGCCAAGGCAGCCATCGGGGACGGCAACATCTACGAGCGGGTTTTCGTCTCTCACCTGCTCACCGACGCCGACGACCCGAACAAGATCGCTGGGGCCGTGGGCTTCAGCGTACGGGACAACATCATCTACGTGTTCAAGGCCAAGGCCGTGATCTGCTCCTGCGGTGGAGCCGTCAACTTGTGGCGTCCCCACGGCGTTGGGGAAGGTCTGGGCCGGGCATGGTACACCGTCTTCAACAACGGCTCGGTATATGCCCTGATGGGTCAGGCCGGAGCCGAGTTGAGTCAGATGGAGCACCGCATCGTGCAGACCCGCTTCAAGGACGGCTATGGCCCCGTGGGCATGTACTTCCTCATGTTCCACAGCAGGGCCACGAACGCCTACGGCGAGGAGTACGAGAAGACCCGTCTGCATGAACTGGCTGGGTGGCAGCCGTATGCCTACGCGGCACCCATGCCCACGCCCCTGCGCAACCATCTGATGCTGCGGGACATCCAGGAAGGCAAGGGGCCCATCTATATGCGAACTGCAGAAGCCCTGCAGAAGCTGATGGAAGGGGCCGACTCCACCAGGCGTCGGGCGGTGGAGAGCGACGCTTGGGAAGACTTCCTCGACATGACGATCTCCCAAGCCCTGCTGTGGGCTTCCAACAACATCGATCCGGCTACGACCGACTCGGAGTTGGTGCTCACTGAGCCGTACCTCATGGGGTCCCATGCCGGCACCTGCGGTGCATGGTGCAGTGGCCCCGAGGATGTGTCGCCACCCGACTATTTCTGGGGCTACAACCGTATGACCACCGTTCAGGGGCTGTTCGCTGCTGGCGATGGCTGCGGCCTCTCGGCCCACAAATTCTCCTCCGGTTCCTACACCGAGGGCAGGCTGGCCGCAAAGGGGGCCGTCAACTTCGCCTACGACAACCCCAACGCTCCCAACGTGGATGGGGCCGTTGTCGAACAGATACAGCGGGACATCTGGGCCCCCCTGATCCGGTTCGACGAGCACCGGCACGCCACCACCCGCGATGAGATCAATCCCAACTACCTGCTGCACAAGCAGGCCCTGCACCGTCTGCAAAAGATCATGGATGAGTACGCCGGCGGCTGGGGTTCGGCCTACATGACCAACGAACCCACCCTCAACCGCGGGCTGGAACAGATGGCCATGTTCAAGGAAGACTTCGCCATGCTGGGGGCCCGCGACCTGCACGAACTGCTCCGTTGCTGGGAGGTCATTCACCGCGCCCACTGTGCGACGACCCACATCCGCCATCTCCTCCACCGCAAGGAGACCCGCTGGCCCGGCTATTACTACCGGGGCGACTACCCCAGCCTCGATGACGAGAACTGGAAGCACTTCATAAACTCCCACTACGACCGCAACTCAGGCGAATGGGAGTTCCGCGACCGCCCCTATATCCAGGTGGTGCCCTAACGCAGGTGCTATAC
>JAAXIE010000103.1 GCA_012270525.1 Dehalococcoidia bacterium
ACATATGTTCGCCTTACCTGTGCTTTCCCACGAATTTCCAAATGAGTGTCAGATTGCCTCAAGCCTCTCGCCTCCCTTTGAAGCCACTACATCAAATGGTATTTCTTCTACTGGAGGCTCCCCAATGGTCTCCATCAGTATGTCACAGGCTTTACAGTGTTCCCACTCTGCCCCGATTGGAACCTCATGCATCCACACTCGCTCGTGTCCGGCGTAACGCCATGTATGTCCGTCTGGGAAACGAAAAGTGACGTCAGCGCCGGACACCTGATCGGGAGTAATAGCTTTATTCTCCATGTGGATCATCTCTCCTCAAAATCGCCGCGCACACACTTATCCCTAAAGTGCTGGAAGTTGCCCCGATTCATTTCACGTAGGTCTTTTCTGTTCAGGTATGCGCTTTCGATGATACCTTCACCCGACGGCGAAGCGACGACCTGCATCAGCTTCCTGCTGCCGGACACTTCTACCCATCCCCAGTGCGACATTCCTTCATTTCCTTGCGCGTCCATCGTAGTACACCGAACCACCCAATTTTCCAACACGTCGATGAGGCGTGGCTGGGTAACTTCCGGTCTGCCCCTAGCTCTGTCACGCCTAAAGTGCGCAGAGACTCGCCATTCTTTCCCGGCTGCCACAAATGGTTCATGAAGCATACTCGGCGTCTGTCAGCTGCGACAATTTGCTCCGCATCGGTGATTTACATCATAGGCCGCCGGAAGCCTTGCGTCGCCAGATATCCGCCACCCTGTCCAACACTTGGTGCGCCACTTCCTGCTTGGACATGAGGGGCAGGTCTTCCACGCTGTCGTCGCTGCCAACGAGAAGCACCTTGTTGGTGTCCGACCCGAAACCGCTGCCCTCGGCGGTGACGTCGTTGGCGACGATCAGGTCGAGGCCCTTCTGGGCGACCTTGGTACGCGCGTTCTGCAGCAGGTCGTCGCTCTCAGCAGCGAACCCCACCCGCACCAAGGGCTGGGTGGCTTGGGCCAGGATGTCGTCGGTCTTCTCAAGGTCGATGTTCCACTGGTGGCCGTCCTTCTTGACCTTGGACGAAGCCACCGAAGCAGGACGGTAATCGGCCACGGCGGCCGCCATTATCAGGGCGTCTGCTTGAGACGACGCTTCGAGCACGGCGTGCTTCATCTGCTCCGCCGTTTCTACTCGCAGGATGTCCATGGCTACGGGGTCCGCCAAGTCCTGCACCGTGGATACCAGAACCACGCGGGCCCCACGGTCCCGGGCGGCCTCGGCCAAGGCATACCCCATCTTGCCGGAGGAGCGGTTGGTGATGACGCGCACCGGGTCCACCGGTTCCCGGGTCCCGCCCGCACTGACTACCACTGTCCGGCCGGCAAGGTCGCCCCTGCGTCCGAGGACGGCTTGGATATGGCCCAGAATCTCGGCAGGATCGGCCAGCCGACCCGTGCCCATCAGCCCCGATGCCAGGTATCCGCGACCCGGCCCGACCACGACGGCACCACGCTCCCGCAGCAGGGCCATGTTGTGCTGGGTGGCTGGATGTTCCCACATGTGGGCGTCCATGGCTGGGGCCAGCAGGAGGGGTGCCTCCGTCGCCAGGGCCGTGGCCGTCAGAGCGTCATCGGCCAGCCCTTGGGCCAGCCTTGCCAGCGTGTGAGCCGTAGCCGGGGCCACCGCCAGTATGTCGGCGCGACGGGCCAGGGCTACGTGCTCCACCGCCATCTCCGATTGCATGTCGAACATGTCGGTGATCACGGGACGGTGGCTCAGGCTGCGGAAAGCAAGCGGTGTGACGAACCTCGCTGCATCCGCAGTGAGAATGACGTCCACTTCCGCGCCCTGCTGGGCCAGTTTGCTGGTCAGGTCAAGGGCCTTGTAGCAGGCGATGCTTCCGGTGACCCCCAGCACGACGGACTTTCCTTGTAGAACTCTTGGACTCCGAGGCACCGACGACACGGCTCAGCACTCCTCCCCGTCCCGGTTCAGGTCGTAGATCATCCTGAGACCCAGGAGGGTCAGGTCGGGGTTCACCGCGTCGAAAACGTCGGTCTCCCGCGCCATCAGTTCGGCCAGCCCACCGGTGGCAACGACCTTGGCTTCCCGGCCCAACTCGTTCCTGAAGCGGGCTACCATGCCTTCCACCAGTCCCACGTAGCCGAAAATCAGGCCCGACTGCATGGCGGCCACGGTATTCCTGCCAATGGCCGATGCTGGGGGCACCAGTTCCACACGGCGCAACTGGGACGTGCTCTGGAACAGGGCATCGGAGGAAAGCGTGATGCCGGGAGCCAGTGCGCCCCCCAGGTACCTGCCGTCGGCCGACACGGCGTCGAACACCGTCGCCGTCCCGAAGTCCACCACGATCACCGGCCCTCCATAGAGCTTGAGGGCGGCCACGGCATCGGCCACCCGGTCCGTTCCCACGTCCCTGGGCGAGTCGTACTGGATGGATATACCCGTCTTGACCCCCGCCGACACCGTGAGGGGGTGCACCGAGAAATAGTTCCGGCACACCTCCTCGAAGGTGGGAACCAGCGGGGGAACGACGCTGCAGATACAGGCCCCGCTGATGTTCGACGGCTGCACCCCGCGGTAGGACATGATGTTGGCCATCAGCAGGCCATACTCATCGGGCATCCTGCGGGCGTCGGTGGCCAGTCTCCAGGTCGACTTCAGGGCTGGCCCGTCGAAGACCCCCAAAGTCACGTTGGTGTTGCCTATATCCAGCACCAGGAGCAACGAACAAAACCTCAGCCAGTGGCCCTCCCCAAGCTTCCCCACTAGTGTAGCATAGCCCCACACGCCGGAAAGAACTGCCATTTCTCGACCTTCTCCCTAGCCGGTCCGGAAAGGGCGTTCGAGCGCGTTCGGACGTCCATACCCGCATCGTGTCAGCCGTCTGTACCTGTCCCAGCGAGTCAAGTTAGCCTCCCTGCCAAGTCAGGGCCAAGGGGCCAATTCTTGACCCTCCTAGCTAGGTGGGCTACACTGGCCCTGCTTTACATATGGGCGTGGCCGGTTGTGCCGCTGCCCCATTTCGTATGTACGAGGAGGCACTCTTGGCAGAGATTAGCGGTGCCGTGATCACGGCAAAAGCCCTTCAGAACGAAGGCGTCGATACCATCTTCTTCCTCACTGGCGGGCCCATCACCCCCATAATCGTGGAGGCGAACAAGCTGGGGATACGCTGCGTGGACGTCCGGCACGAGCAGGCGGCGGCCATGATGGCCCATGGCTATGCCCGCACCACGGGCAAGCCGGGGGTGTGCATCTGCGCTTCCGGTCCCGGCACGACCAACGCCGTCACCGGCGTTGCCAACGCCTTCGTCGATTGCGTGCCGATGCTGACCATCGGCGGGGCCAGCCCTGCGGTGCAGTTCGGTATGGGCGGCTTCCAGGAAATCGACCAGCTGGCCATGATGAAGCCCATCAACAAGTGGTCAGATCGGGTGTTGCAGACCCATCGCATCCCCGAAATGATCAGCACCGCCTTCCGGCAGGCCACCACCGGCAAGCCGGGGCCCGTCTACCTGGATTTCCCGAAGGACACCATTGACGAGCTTGCCGACGAGGAGCAGGTGGTCTACCCCAGCAAGCCGCGCACCACTGCCCGGCCTGAGGGCGACGCCCGCCTCGTCAAAGAAGCCATCGAAATCCTGTCCAAGGCCGAGAGGCCCGTCATCCTGGCTGGCACGGGCACCTACTGGTCCCAGTCCGGCACCGAGTTCCAGGAGTTCGTGGAACTGACCAAGATTCCCTTCTACACCATGCCCCAGACCCGTGGCATCGTGCCCGATGACCACCCGATGAGCTTCCTCGGGGCCCGCACCAAGGCCTACAGCGAAGCCGATGCCGTGCTGGTCATGGGCACCCGCTTCAACTACATGGTGGCCTTCGGGCAGCCCCCGCGGTTCGCACCCGACGTGAAGTTCATCCAGGTGGACATCGATCCTGCCGAGATCGGCCACAACCGCGACGTTGAAGTCGGCATCATCGGCGACTGCAAGGCCGTGTTCCAGCAGATGATCGACGAGGCCCGCCCCATCTTCGAGGGGCGCGACGAGTTGCCATGGGTCGACGAGCTGCGCGCACGGGACGCCGCCAACCGCGAGCGCTCCGAGGTGCAGATGGCCACCGACCAGACTCCAATCCATCCCCTGCGTCTCTGCCGCGAAGTACGTGACTTCCTGGACCGAGACGCTACCCTGATTGTCGATGGCCAGGAGATACTCAATTTCGGTCGGCAGTCCATCCCCACCTTCACGCCGGGCAGTCGCTTGAACTCCGGCCCCTTTGGGAATATCGGGACGGGGGTGCCCTTTGGCATGGCGGCCAAGATTGCCCGCCCCGACAAGCAGGTGCTGGTTCTCACCGGCGATGGTTCCTTCGGGTTCAACGGTATCGAACTGGACTCCGCCGTGCGCAACAACGTGCCCTTCGTCACCGTCGTCAGCAACAACGCAGGCTGGGCTGCCGGTGCCGTGGCCCGCCAGGACGAACCGGGCCGCTTCCTCGGCTACAGCAACTACGAGCAGATGGCCGAGGCTTTCGGCTGCCATGTGGAGCGGGTCGAGGACCCGGACGACATTCGCCCCGCCTTGGAACGGGCCTTCGCTTCCGGTGTGCCCGCGTTGGTCAACGTGGTCGTCGACTCGGAGGTCAAGGTGGTCACCCAGCCCTTCTCGGCATACCAGAAGGGTTCCGTGGGAGTGAAGCAGAGCTACAAGGACTAGGCCTCGATTAGCGGTGAAACAAAGAAGCCCGGACGCATGCCCGGGCTTCTTTGTTGTCCGAATCCTCCGCCCTGAACAGGGGGAGAGGCGAGACGCTTTCCCTGCCGGCCTAGCGGCGGGTGAGGAGTTCGAGGCTGTGTCCGTTCGGGTCCTTGAAGT
>JAAXIE010000193.1 GCA_012270525.1 Dehalococcoidia bacterium
CTGCTGAAGGTCGATGCCGATTAGGGACAACTAGGTTAGGCCCAACCCGTCACGCAGTTCCGCCAACTGTCCCAAGTGTTCCGCCCAGTGGCGGTCCATGGCTCCGCCGATGAGGCGTTCCAAGGTGAAAGTCTGCGTGGTGCCACGGGCGGGCAAGTGCACGGGCAGGGACTTCTCGAAGTCGGCGTCGCTGGCGTCGTCGATGACGCTTTCCAGGCCGGCGAGCACCGCTTCGACTTGCGCCATGATTTGCGCCATGTCGGTGCCTGCCCTGTCGCCACTGGTATCGGTCATATCGGGAGCCAGGGTGAGCTCGCTGATTTCGTCCTGCAATACTGCCCGGGCTGCCGCGTGGATACCTCCCGGGGGGGTGTCCACCAAGTGATACAGGACCTCGCGGGCGGACCATTCCTGGTCGCCAGGTTTCCAGTCGAGGCAGTAGTCCATGCCATCCAGCATTTTGGACAACTGGTCACGGGTGGCCTGTACCCGTTGTCGCAGTTCTTCCCTGGTGGCCATGGACGCCTCCTTGTAGTAGTCGATCGTACGGGTCGAACTGTCGGCATTCTAGCATTGCCTACGCGCGCTCTCAATGCAGAGTTGGTCGGCGGGGTGTTAGGTGCCGCGTGCGACCTTGACAAGAGGCGTGGTTTGGAATAACATTCTGGCTGACAATTTAATCGGCGACCCCCTTATCCAGAGAGGCAGAGGGAACGGCCCCGCGAAGCCCAGCAACCGACCGGCTCATTGGAGCGCGGAACGGTGCCAAGTCCGGCCCCGGTGAGACCCGGGGAAAGATGGGGAAGGGTTAATACCATTACTGCTTCTCCAAGCGAGAAGCTTTTTTCTTGTCTGGGGACCTGTCCGCCACCCATTCGCTCTATGCCCGAAATTCAAGCGATAACCTATGCCGACGGCCAATTGGGGCTCCTTGACCAGACCCGTTTACCCATGGAGTCTCGTGTGGTCTGGACCGACGATTACCATGAGGTGATACGCTCGGTGCGGGCATTGCGTGTACGTGGGGCCCCCGCCTTGGGAGTCGCAGCCGCCTATGCGTTGGTGATGGCTGCTAATCACATAGAAGTTTCATCCCGCGAAGCATTTCTCGAAAGGCTGTGTGAGGCTGGGGCTGAGATAGCTTCGGCGAGGCCCACCGCGGTCAATATGGCGTGGGCCGTGGAGCGAATGCTAGGTGTGGCCCCTGAGGATAAGGACGTGGTCTCGATACGGGAGGCGTTGCTGGCCGAGGCGCAGGCGATCCAGCAGGAAGACGAGGATGCCAACCGCCGGATGGGGTCCCATGGGGCTGGCTTGATCCCGGCAGGCGGTGGCGTTCTGACTCATTGCAACACGGGTGCGTTGGCCACGGCAGGCTTCGGTACGGCATTGGGGGTAATCCGGGCTGCTTGGGAAGGCGGCAAGTGGTTCCACGTCTTCGCCACGGAAACGCGTCCCGTTCTACAGGGAGCGAGGCTTACCACATGGGAACTGGTGCAGCTGGGGATTCCTGCGACCCTCATTGTGGACTCTGCAGCTGGGATGCTGATGCATCGCGGTGATATCGACTGCGTGATAACCGGTGCGGACCGCATAGCAGCGAATGGTGATACGGCGAACAAGATTGGCACCTATTCTCTGGCCGTGCTGGCCAAGGAGCATGGCCTGCCCTTCTACATAGCCGCTCCCACCAGCACTGTTGACCTGAACGTTGCTTCCGGCGACGAGATACCCATCGAGGAGCGGGACGTGGCCGAGGTTACGGGCTTCCGCGACTTGCGGACAGCCGCCGAGGGCATAGGCGCGCGCAACCCCGCCTTCGACGTCACGCCCCACCGCTACATCGATGCCATCATCACCGAGCATGGGGTAGTGCGTCCTCCCTACACCGAATCGCTCAACCTGGCGGTCAGGGCCGCTGTCGAGGTCGAGGGGTAGCTGCCATGACTCCCCGCATAGGGATCGTGGGAGGCAGTGGCCTGTATGCGATGGAAGGCTTGACCGACGCGCGGTCTGTGGACGTAGATACACCGTTTGGCAAGCCGAGCGATTCCATTATCGTGGGGCAACTGGTGGACGTCCCCGTAGCCTTCCTGCCACGTCATGGTCGCGGTCACCGGATCAGCCCCACCAACCTGCCGGTCCGAGCCAACATCTATGCGTTGAAGACGCTTGGTGTGGAGCGATTGATATCCGTCAGTGCTGTGGGCAGTCTCAAGGAGGAGTTGCGACCCCTGGATGTGGTGGTGCCCGACCAGCTAATAGACCGAACCTATAGCCGCGTCAGCACCTTCTTCGAGGATGGCATCGTGGGGCATATCTCGTTTGCCAATCCGTTCTGCCCCACTCTGAGCGGTCTGTTGTGCGACGCGGTCTCTGGTGCGGGAATCACCACGCATATGGGAGGGACCTGCATTGTGATGGAAGGGCCAGCCTTCTCCACAGTAGCCGAGTCGAACATGTACCGCTCGTGGGGGGCCGACATCATCGGCATGACCGCCCTGCCGGAGGCCAAGCTGGCCCGGGAGGCGGAGATATGTTACGCCACGATGGCTTGCGTCACCGATTACGACGTCTGGCACAGCACCGAGGAGCAGGTGAGCATAGAGGTTGTGGTGGCCAACCTGCTGAAGAACGTAAAGGCTTCGCAAGAAGCGCTGCGACGACTGGTGCCTGCGCTTCCCGTGGAGCGCCGGTGCGACTGCGGGTCGGCCATGCGAGATGCGGTGATTACTTCACGGGACGCCATCCCGGCAGAAGCGAAGAGGCAATTGGAACCCATCATCGGCAAGTACATCGAATAGCCAAAAGCACCAGCGTAGGAGGACCAATGGCACGACAAGACCCCGGCGAGCCCTTCTTCCGGGTAGATTCCGACGAGGCAGCCGCCATTCTCGTGGCCGAGCCTGATTCGACGGTAATGGTGGACGTACGCCGTGATGACGAATGGGTCACGGGACACGTGAGCGGGGCGATCCACATACCCATCGACGACCTGATGGGGCGCATCGACGAGCTTCCGCAGGACAAGAAGCTGCTCTTCATCTGCGCCGCAGGTGTTAGGAGTGGCTTGGCCTGCGAAATGGCGGCTGCATTGGGCATGCCCGCCGACAGCCTCTACAACGTGGAGGACGGCACCCCCATGTGGATTGAGAGGAACCACCCTACGTCCTATGGCAACGAGCCGTAGGGCGAAAAGAGAGGAGCAGGACTTGCAACAGGAAACTCAAAGAGGAGATGTGAAAGACCTCTCGCTGGCCGGAGCGGGAGTCAAGCGCATCGACTGGGCAGGCCGAGACATGCCGGTGCTACGGCTCATACGGGAACGCTTTGCGAAGGAGCGTCCTCTACAGGGATTGCGTCTCGCTGCCTGCCTGCATGTGACGACGGAGACTGCCAACCTGGCCCTTGCCCTGAAGGATGGCGGGGCGGACCTGACTGTCTGCGCCAGCAACCCGCTGAGCACTCAGGACGAGGTGGCGGCAGCCCTCACGGCCACGTACGACATCCCTACTTATGCCATCAAGGGCGAGGATAACGAGACCTACTACCAGCACATCAACAGTGTTCTGGACACCAAGCCACAGGTGACCCTGGACGATGGAGCGGACCTGGTGGCCACACTGCATACCGACCGTCGTGAGATGCTGGCCGACGTGCTGGGAGGCACCGAGGAGACCACCACGGGAGTGATCCGGCTGCGAGCGATGGCGCAAGAGGGCCAGTTGACCTACCCCATTGTTGCGGTCAATGAGGCCGACACGAAGCACATGTTCGACAACCGTTATGGCACGGGGCAGAGCACCCTGGACGGCATCACGCGGGCTACCAATGTGCTGTGGGCTGGGCGCAGGGTGGTGGTGTGCGGATATGGTTGGTGCGGGCGCGGTATCGCGCAGCGGGCCCGGGGGATGGGGGCCCATGTGATCGTCACCGAGGTGGACCCAGTAAGGGCCTTGGAGGCGGTCATGGATGGCTTCGGCGTCATGCCATCGGTGGAGGCAGCCAGCCAAGCGCAGGTGTGCGTCACCGTTACCGGCGGTATGAAGGCACTAGGAAGAGAGCATTTCGAGGTCATGCCCGACGGGGCGATCCTGGCCAACAGTGGCCATTTCAACGTGGAGATCGACATCCCTGCCTTGGAAGAGATGTCAGTCGACAGGCGGGAGGTGCGCCCGTACGTTGAAGAGTTCACGATCGGCGACGGGCGCCACATCTACCTTCTAGGGGATGGGCGTCTCATCAACCTGGCTGCTGCCGAGGGGCATCCATCGAGCGTGATGGATATGAGCTTCGCCAACCAAGCTCTGGCGGTCGAGTACCTGGTCGCCAGCAAGGAAAAGCTGGAGCCCGGGGTGTATCCAGTGCCCAGAGATCTGGACATGCAGGTTGGGAGCCTGAAGCTGACCTCGATGGGGATTGCCATCGACAGCCTGACCGCCGAGCAGTCCCGCTACCTGGCGGGCTGGCAAGAAGGGACCTGATTCAGTGCGGAGGAGTTTCGAATGAGTTTTACGTTCATGGAGTCCCCATCGTATCTGCTGACTTCGGAGTCGGTGACCGAGGGGCACCCGGACAAGCTTTGCGATCAGATTTCAGACGCGGTGCTGGATACTGTGCTGCGAGACGACCCCATGGGACGGGTGGCATGCGAAACGGTGGCGACAAAGAACCTTGTGATGGTCACGGGTGAGATCACCACTAACTCCAGCTTGGACTTCAATAGCATCGCCCGGGACGTGGTGAAGGGGATTGGCTACACCGATGTGAAGTACGGGCTTGACGGGCGTTCGTGCGGGGTAATTGCCCACGTCAGTCGACAGTCGGCCGACATCAGCAGCGGGGTCACCACTTCACTGGAGCACCGTGGGCAGGCGGCTGCGGATGCACGGAGGGCCACCGGAGCAGGAGACCAAGGCATGATGGTCGGGTTCGCCTGCAACGAGACCGACGCCTTGATGCCGTTGACCGTGGACCTTTCCCATCGCTTGGTGCAGTGCTTGGCCAAGGTCCGGAAGAATGGAACCCTTCCCTATCTCGGTCCGGATGGCAAGTCCCAGGTGACGGTCGAATATCGCTACGGAAAGCCCCACCGGGTGGAGGCGGTAGTGATAAGCACGCAGCACGAGGACGCAGACGACCGGGCGGTGTTCACCGAGCAGATACGCGGGGATATCATCGACCACGTCATCGCGCCAGTCGTTCCAGCCCATATGCTGGACGAAAAGACCAAGTACTATGTGAACCCCAGTGGCTGGTTCGTGATCGGCGGTCCAGAAGGAGATACCGGACTCACTGGACGCAAGATTCTGGTGGACACCTATGGTGGGATTGCGCGCCATGGGGGAGGAGCGTTCTCGGGTAAAGACCCCACCAAGGTAGACCGTTCGGGTGCGTATGCTGCCCGTTACGTGGCCAAGAACATCGTGGCCGCAGGCCTAGCCGACCGGGCGGAAGTCATCGTTTCCTATGCCATCGGGGTCGCGGAGCCCATTTCGGTTTCGGTGGAGACCTTTGACACCAATCACGTGCCGAATAGCAAGTTCGATGATCTAGTGCGGGATAATTTCGACCTGCGCCCGGGTGCGATCATCGAGGACCTGGACCTGCGCCGTCCGATATACCAGAAGACGGCGGCCTATGGGCACTTTGGTCGTACCGACCTCGACCTGCCGTGGGAGCGCACCGACAAGGCGGAAATCCTCCGCAGTAAGGCTGGCCTGTAGATTCCTCAGGCTTGAGCCTGAGGGGGCTCACCAACGAATATTCTTTGAGGGGTGGGCATGAGCACTGCCGATGCTATCAAGTTTGGCACTGATGGCTGGCGGGGTCTTATCGCCCGCGACTTCACCTTCGAGAACGTTGCGCGCTGCGCCCAAGGCATCGCCACCTATCTGCAGCGGGAGGGAAACAGTTCCCAAGGGCTGGTGATCGGGTATGACACCCGATTTGGCTCGCGCGAGTTCGCCGAGTGCATAGCCGAGGTGGCGACGGCTAACGGGATACCCGTATTCCTCTGCGACCGTCCTGCGCCCACGCCGGTGGTCTCGTACCAGGTACTGGTGCGAAAAGCGGCGGGTGGGGCCATGGTCACCGCCAGTCACAACCCTCCATTGTGGAACGGGATCAAGTTCAAGCCAGATTATGCTGGCAGTGCCACGCCGGAGATCACCGATGCCCTCGAATTCCATATAAGAGACCGGCGTATGGAAACCCCGTCAAGCATGGCCCTGGATGATGCGAGGGACGATGGGCTGGTGCATGATTGCAATCCCATCCCCGACTACTTGTCCCAAGTGGAGTCGTTGCTGGACTTGTCGACCGTCCGGTCGGCAGGCCTGAATGTGCTGGTCGACAACATGCACGGGGCCGGGGCTGGTTATTTCTCGACGATCCTACGGGGAGGGAGTACCTCGGTCACGGAGATGCGGGCGGAGATCAATCCTTCCTTTCCCGGAATGGGCCAGCCCGAACCCATCGACCGGAACCTGAGACAGTTGATGGCGGCGGTACCCGAAACGGGAGCCGACGTCGGGATCGCCTTGGACGGGGACGCTGACCGGCTGGGAGTGGTAGATGAACGGGGTGCATTCGTTTCGACCCTGCAGACATTCGCGCTGCTCACCCTCTACCTGCTGGAGGTTGAAGGGAAGCGTGGCACACTGGTCCGCTCGCTGAACAACACGGCGATGATCGACCGGTTGGCGGGTCTGTACGGAGTTGAGGTGAGGGAAACCAGAGTGGGCTTCAAGTACATCAGCCCGCTGCTGATGGAACCGGGAACCCTGGCCGGTGGTGAGGAGAGCGGGGGCTATGGCTTCAGTGGACATATCCCGGAGCGGGACGGAATCCTCAGCGGGCTTTATTTTCTGGCGTCGATGGCGAGACTGGGCAAGAGACCCTCGGAGTTGGTGGAGCATCTCTTCAGCCTGGTGGGACCGCACTACTATGACCGGCAGGATGCGCCCTTCTCACCGGCAGACCGGGCCTCCATACTGCAGAAGCTGGAGTCGGAGAACGTCGCCGAGGTGGCCGGGCTACCGGTCAGGGGCAGTGACGCCATAGACGGGCGGCGCTATTTGTTCGACAACGCATGGGTGCTGATCAGGTTCTCCGGCACCGAGCCGCTGTTGAGAATCTATGCGGAAGCTGACTGCCGGGAAAAGGTGCAACAGATACTCAGTGGCACTGCGTCGTTCTTGGGCATCTAAGAGGACCAGGCCAGCCGCTTAGATACTGACTTTGGCCTGGGGGAAGGGGAGGCGCGGCACCTCGTTCAGACACGAGTCAACTGGTTAGCGGTGCTAGCGCTTGGTGTACTGGGGTGCGCGACGAGCACGCTTCAGGCCGTATTTCTTGCTTTCCTTGATGCGCATGTCGCGGGTGAGGAACCCGTGGCGGCGCAGTTCGGGCTTCAATGTTTCGTCGTAGGCTACAAGAGCCCAGGCGATGCCGTGACGGATGGCATCGGCTTGGGCTGATGGACCACCTCCCTGCACCTTGGCCCTGATGGTAAAGCGATCGCGCAGGTTGGTAACGCGCAGGGGCTCCTGGGTCTGCTGACGCCATATCGGCCAGGAGATGGCTTCGTCCAAGGGCTTCCCGTTCACCTGGTCCTGGGTAGCTTCCCCTGGGTACAGGCGCACGCGGGCAATGGCGGTCTTGCGTTTCCCGGTCCCGTAGTAATACTGCTGGTTGGCCTGCTGCACCAATGTAAATTACCTACGCCTTCTTCACCTATTCGCTGTCGGGGGCTTTCCTGACCTGTGACTGGTGGGGATGGCTATCACCTGAGTATACCTTAAGCCTTCTCAGCATGTCGCGGCCGCGCTTGTTGGCTGGGAGCATGCCACGCACTGCGAGCTTGATGACCCGGTCGGGATGCTGTTCCAGCATGTCGCGCAACAGGAAGCTCTTCAGGTTTCCCACGTAGCCGCTGTGGCGATAGTAGGTCTTCTGGGTCATCTTGCGGCCCGTCACTCTGATCTGTTCCGCGTTGATGACGACGACGTAGTCGCCGGTCAACTGGTGAGCGGTATAGGTCGGTTTGTCCTTGCCTTGCAACATTCTGGCGATGCGGACGGCCATGCGTCCCAAGGTCTGGTTGGAGGCATCCATAACGTGCCATTGGGGTTGCAAGTCCGCGGGGCGGGCTGAGTAAGTCCTTATTCTCTTCATGTTTCGTTGTTCTCCGGGGGGAAGTCATCATATTCCACGGACATCAGGCAGAGACCCTTGGCTGGGAGTACGGCGCACCAGGCTGGGACCTGGATCGCGCCGGAGATGATATCCTGAAGGACACGAGGCTCCAACCTTCCGAGGCCTACTGCCAGCAAGACCGCCCCTGTCCTACGTATCTGGTGGGGCAGGAAGCCATTGGCCTCGGCTTCCATCAGCACCAAATCCTGTTCACGCCAGAGTTCCCAGCGTCGCACCTTCCTGATGGTGGTTCTGCCAGCGGGCAGGGCAGCTGCGAACGGCGCGAAGTCGTGGACGCCGATCAAGGCACTGGCTGCCTCATTCATAGCAGGTAGGTCCAAAGGGTTCCTGACCCAATGGGAGAACTCTCGCATCAGCGGAGAGGGGGTCGGGCTGTTCAGAAAGGTGTAACGGTACCTGCGGGCGATGGCAGCCTTTCGGGAGTGGAACTCCTGGTCGGTGTCGTAGATGCTCCGCACCTTGATATCCGGTGGCAGGTGGTGGTTCAGTCCACGCAGGATGACATCATGGGACAGGGGGCCACCGGTGAGGAAGTCGACCACTTGGGCCTTGGCGTGGGCCCCTGAGTCGGTGCGGCTCGCTGCGCGAATGCGCACTGCTTGCCCTGTCAGACGGTGGAGAGCCGTTTCGAGTTCTCCCTGAATGGTGGGTTGGCCGTCCTGTAGCTGGAACCCGCAATAGCGGGTGCCCTGGTACTCGACGATCAAGGCCAATCGGCGTTGGGCTACGGTTTGGGTTGCTTCGGCCAGCAAGTGCTCATCCACCGAGGAGTGGCCAGCGTCGGCGGGCGGTGATTCTAGGAGGAGGTCGACCATGGCGCGAGGGGAAGCCCTACACCAGTTCCAGCATTGCCATGGAGGCACCGTCGCCCTTGCGTCGACCGAGGTGAATAATGCGGGTGTAGCCGCCCTGCCTGTCGGCATAACGCGGGGCGAGTTCGTCGAATATCCGCTTGACCACAGACGGGTTGGGCAAGGCGGAAAGGGCCAGGCGGCGGTGGTGGAGGGAACCCACCTTGCCGTGGGTAATCATCTTCTCAGCGAATACACGGGCTTCCTTGGCCTTTGCCTCAGTGGTGGTGATGCGTTCGTGACGCACGAGGTCGCCCACCAAGCTTCTCAGCATCGCTTGCCTGTGGGAACTGGGCCTGCTCAGTTTTCTGCCTGCGACTCGATGTCTCATGATCCTAATACCAAGGTGCTTCCCGAGCGGAGGGCCGGGATCTAGCACTCATCCTCGTCGTGGTAGTCGTCATTGTCCGGGGCATACCCGTCGGGATCCTGTTCCGGCGTGCGGCGCAAGGAGGCCCTGACAGCGGGTTCTTCATCCTCGTCCTCGTCGTCGAAGTAGTCTTCGTCGTCGTCCTCATCGTCATCAAGGTCGTCCGTTGCAACGGTCCTCTCGCCGGTGAAGCCGACCGGAAGGTCTTCGTCAAGGTCGGCATAGGCGGAGCGCCATTCGGGGGCATCCTCGCCAGTCCCTGCCAGCGCTTCCGCCCTAATGGGCCTGGAGCCGTCCAATCCCAACTCGGATATCTTGGCCTTGAGTTCTTCCAGCGATTTCTCGCCGAAGTTCCGGATCTTCAGGAGCTCGTCGTCGGGAGTCTCCAGTACCTGTCCAACCTTGGACATGTGGGCCCTCTTGAGGCAATTCAGCGTGCGGGGGGAAAGCTGAAGCTTTTCGATGGGCATCTGGTATATCTCCGGCGGGACGGAGAGGGATCTTTCGTCCTGAGCCGAGGCACTGCGTCCGAGACCGCTGAAAAGGAAGAAGTGGGTAACCAGTATCTCGGAGGAGCGTCGCACCACCTCGGCGGGGGTGATGGTGCCGTCGGTCCAGACTTCCAGGACCAGCCTTTCGTAGTTACTGTTGGTGGCGTTCCCGACGCGGGTCTTCTCGGCGAGGTAGTTGACCTTGCGCACCGGGTTGTAGATGGCATCCACCGGAAGCACGCCGATGGGCATGCCGGGCAGGCCCTCACCCGACATGGCAGGCTCGTAGCCCGTGCCGGGCTCGACGTTGAACTCCACCGAGAGGCCAGCGTCGGAAGAATCGAGCGTAGCCAAGTGCAGTTCAGGGTTGACGATCTCGAAGTCATCGGAGGTGGCTATGTCCCCGGCGCATACGCGGCCCTCGCCACTGACTTCCAGCCTCATCTTGGTGGGCCGGTTGCTGGTGGAGCGAATCCGCACCCTCTTCACGTTGAGCAGGAACTCGGTAACTTCTTCCTTCATGTAGGGAAGGGAAGCGTACTCGTGCAGCACGCCTTCAATCTTCACCCAGGTGATGGCGTTACCGGGCATGGAGCTGAGCAGCACACGCCTGAGGGCGTTACCGATGGTGATGGCAAAGCCCCTCTCCAAGGGTTCGACGGAAAAGCGGGCCCAGTTTTCCCCCGATTCCAGCATCCGGGTCTGGGGACTGGGAGGTTCAGGGGCCCCTCCAGCCCTGGCGGTCAGAACAGTAGGCTCGAGCATCTCACTCCACTATCTAGAGTAGTATTCGACTATCAGGCGGGACTCGATGGTGGACATCACGTCCTCACCAGTGGGGAGTCCGGTCACGGTTCCGCTCATACTCTCGGTATCCAGTTGCAGCCACTCGGGAACCGGGCGTCGGGGGATGTCCTCGACGAGGGCCTTGTAGAAGTCCTTTTCCTTCCGGGACGGCTTCCAGCCGATGACGTCGCCCTGTCGCAGGATGTAGGAGGGTATGTTGGTGTTCCGGCCGTTCACCTGGAAGTGGCCGTGCTGCACCAACTGGCGGGCCTGGTTCCGGGACTCGGCGAATCCGAGCCGGAAGACTACGTTGTCGAGTCTGCGTTCCAGCATCTGGAGGAGGTATTCGCCGGTGACGCCGGGGCTACGAAACGCCTGGTTCATGTAGTTGCGGAACTGCCTTTCGAGGACGCCATAGATGTAGCGAGCCTTTTGCTTCTCACGCAACTGTATGCCGTGGTCGGAGAGCCTCCGGGGGCGTCCTGTTCCACGGCTACCGGGGGTGCTGCGCCTGCGTTCCACGGCGCACCGCGGGCTAAAGCAGCGTTCCCCCTTGAGGAACAGCTTCTCGTTGACTTGCCGGCACAACCGGCAGACAGGTCCAGTGTAGCGGCCCATTATTCCTTCTTTCTCAGTCTTGGGCTCTTATGGGCTGGCGTAGGAGCGCGCTAGGTCCGGCGCCTCTTGGGAGGGCGGCACCCGTTATGAGGTATGGGGGTCACGTCTCGTATGGCACTGATGCCCAACCCGGCCTGCTGCAACGAGCGAATGGCGGCCTCGCGTCCTGCCCCGGGACCCCTGATGAAGACGTCGACGTGGCGGAGGCCATGTTCCATACCGCGGCGCACCGCCAGTTCGGCTGCGCGTTGGGCGGCGAAGGCGGTGCCCTTGCGGGAGCCGCGGAAACCAGCGGTACCAGCACTGGCCGACGCGATAACGTTGCCCACCATATCGGTGAGGGCGATGACGGTATTGTTGAAAGTGGAGTGGATATAGGCGCGTCCCCGAGGGACCACCTTCCGCTCTCTTCTGCGCTGTCTGGGTCTGGGCATGTTTCCCCTTGCTCCTTGCTTCGCTGGCTACTTCTTGCCGCCGGTGCGACGGCCGCGCCCGGCGACGGTGCGGCGCGGCCCCTTACGGGTACGGGCGTTGGTGCGGGTGCGCTGACCGCGAGCCGGGAGGCCGCGCCGATGGCGCAACCCGCGATAGGCGCCGATCTCGATGAGGCGACGGATATTCATGTTGACTTCGCGGCGGAGGTCAGTCTCGACCTTGTATTCTCGATCGATGATTTCCCGCAGGCGGTCCAACTGGTCTTGGGACAACTCCCTGAGGCGGGGGCGGTTCCCATCGTCGAGGCCCAGCTTATCCATGATTTCTTCCGAGATAGCAGGGCCGATGCCATATATGGAGCGGATGGCGATATCCACCCGCTTACCGTCCGGGATATCCACTCCGGCTACACGAGCCATGGGGTGCCTCCTTTAACCCTGCCGCTGAGCGTGACGCGCGTTGGTGCAGATGATGCGCACACGGCCCTTGCGCTTGATTACGCGACACTTGTCGCAACGTGGCTTGACTGATGCCCGTACTTTCATAATGTGTCCTGCTTGTCGACTCTACTTGAACCGGTAAGTAATCCGGCCACGGGTCAGGTCATATGGAGACAGCTCCACCAGCACCCGGTCACCCGGAAGGACTCGGATGAAGTGGAGCCTGATCCTGCCCGACACGTGAGCCAACACCTGGTGTTCGTTGGCCAGTTCCACCCGAAACATGCCGTTGGGCAAGGCTTCAGTGACTTTTGCCTCTACCTCGATTGCCTCTTTCTTGGCCATGGCCCTCCCATGGGTATTGTTGGGGCCCTTTGTTAGCGAGGCCGGGTCAGGACTTCGGCCTCTCCGTCACGGATTCCTATTGTATGTTCGAAGTGGGCGGAAAGCTTACCATCGGCCGTGACAACTGTCCAGTCGTCGTCAAGGACCTTGGTGTGCCAATCGCCCACGTTGACCATGGGTTCAATGGCTATGCACATTCCCTTGCGGAGCGGGATGCCCCGTCCCGCGGTGCCGTAGTTCGCAATCTGAGGGTCTTCGTGCAGAAACCGACCGATGCCGTGGCCCACATATTCCCGGACGACGCTGTAGCCTCTGGCCTCGACGAAGGCCTGGATAGCGGCGCCAATGTCGCCGACGCGGGCCCCGCCACGAGCAGCGTTGATTCCCTCCTGCAATGAGAGCCGGGTAACCTCGATCAGGTCTTCGG
>JAAXIE010000249.1 GCA_012270525.1 Dehalococcoidia bacterium
AACTGGAAGGTCTTGTCGATGCCCCATGCAGAGTCATTCCCCATCACGGTGGTGAAGGGGAGGTTGTGGCGCACAGCAGTGTCGAACTCCATGAAATAGAAGCCGATGGAACCGTCCCCGCTGAAGAGGAACACCCGCGCATCGGGATCAATCAGCTTGGCGGTAAGGGCGTAGGGGAGTCCGCAACCGAGATGGCCCAGCGACCCCAAGCGAAGCCAGTGCCCGGGCTGGTGGGCCTGGTAGTAAGAGCGTCCCCACTGCACGTAGTCGCCACCATCCAGAATGATGAAGCTGTTCTCCTGCAGGAAGGGTTCGACCTCCTTGAACACCTTCATGGGGTGCAGGGGCAGGGCGTCGCTGATATGGGACTCCAAGCCCTCGCGGAAGGCAGCACGGGTCTCGTTCAACTGCTGGCGCCACGGGCTGAAATCGTTCCACTGCACCTTCGTGCCAGCCTGTCGCAACTGGTCAACCACCGCGCCGATATCACCAGCGATGCCCACATCCACGCCCCGGTTCCGCCCGATCTCGGCGGCCGATGGGTCGACCTGTATCAGCTTGGCAGAGCTGCTGAAGAAGGGAGCGCGACCGTAGCGATAGCCGTGGTCGAGACGCTTGCCCAGAAGCAGCACCACGTCGGCCTCGCGGAAACGCCGAGCTGTGTGGTTGAGTCCGGGGTCGGCAATGCCATAGCAGAGGGGATGAGCGTCGCCGATGAGTCCCCGGGACTGCTCGATGGTGAATATGGGCAGGCCGGTGCTTTCCACCAGGGACTGAAGTTGCTCGGACTTCACCGAGTACCGCGCAGCATTGCCCGCGATAACCACAGGACGCTCGGCCCGTCGCAGCAGTTCGATGGCTTCGGATACCAGATCGGGGTCTCCGTGCGTGCGACCGCGGTGGCGGTACTCGCTGGGCTGATAAGGGGGTAGCTCCTCTTCCTCGATGCCCTGCTCCTGTAGATCCATGGGCACAGTGAGATGCACCGGACCCGGACGTCCCGCCATGGCGGTGCGAAAGGCGGTCGCCACGTATTCGGGAATGCGCCGGCGGTCGTGGACGAGCCACGATCCCTTGGTCATGGGAGCGCATATCTCCACCTGGTTGACTTCCTGGAAGCCGAGCAGGCCGCGCTCCGGAAGCTCTCCGCATCCGGCGATGAAAACCACTGGGCTCTCTGCCGTGTAAACGTGGGGCAGGCCGGAGATGGCGTTGGAGAAGCCGGGGCCGCCGGTGAACATGGCAACCGATGGCTCGCCGGTGATACGGCACCAGGCGTCGGCCATGGCCATGGCCGCCCCTTCGTGACGGGTGTCGATGAACTCGATACCCTCGTCCTCGGCGGCGTCGGCCAGGGGGAGCATGGTGTCCCCCACTATGGTGAACACTTTCTGGATTCCTTCCAGCTTGAGGCACCGTATCAGCAGGTGGGCCCCGGTCAGGTTCGGCATAGTCCCTCCTTGGTGGCAAGGCAGTTGCAAGGGTCAATGGACGTCGGGGAGTCGAACGATTGAAAGCAAAGGGATTGTAGGGAAGGGCCAGTAGCTCGGCAAGTCAACCTAGGTCGGCCGGGCGCGGGCGAGGGTCAGCCGGAAGCCCCGAAAATGACCAGAATGACCCCACAAACGCTCAATATGGTGCCAAATGCCAACAGCAGGTTCACCGATTCCAGGCGCTGCAGAAAGATGTGCGCCAGGAGCAGGGTTATGAGGGGGCTGCTGGCGTTGATGGGGCTCACGGTGGTGACCGGGGCATAGTGCAGGGCCCCGAAGAGGGAGACCAAGGCCAGTCCCTGGGCTATTCCAGCGCAGGAGCAGAAGATGGCGTACCGGATGGGGACATCCCGCATGCTGCTGATCACGCCACGGAAGGTGAACGCCAGTATCATCACTGCTCCCATGGATAGGGACAGGGCGGCGGTGACCGAAAAGGGAGCCAGGGAAGTGACGACGTGGCGACTTATGGTGTCCCGGGTGCCGAAGGTGGCAGCCGCGCCCGCGGCCATGAGGTACCCCAAGCTGTTACGCCGAGTCGCGACCCTGGACGTGGGACTGGATGGCGGCCGGGTCACGGCGCCGGATGAGGGGTTGGACCGTGACCGTATGACGAGGATGAGACCGCATACGATGGTGGGCGTGCCCAGAATGATCAGCAGGTCGGGGCGCTCATTCAAGACCGCCATGCCCAATATGAACGCAAAAACGGGTTGCAGCGACGCAAAGGGGCCAGCCCCGGACGCACCCACCATGCTGATGGCGGTATTGTTGAGGACGCGGGCCCCTGGGTAGGACATGGCCCCCATCAGGGCGAACCAAGCGTAGGCCCTCCAAGAAAGGGTCGTGATTTCCGAGGCATGACCTATGAGCGCAGGAATGAAGGCGACCAGGGAACTGGTGATGACGGCGAAAGTGGTTGCCGTGGGCCCCGGTATTCGCTGGGTGCCAGCGCGTATGAAGACATTACCGACGGCAAAGCCAGCGGCGGAACAGAAAGACAGGAGAATGGCCTCGAGCATATGGTCGGCCGACTTCCGCGTTCTGCGGAGGAAGGCTAGTCCTCCGAATGGGCCTGATACCGGTTGCGGAAATAGACGGCCACGGCGTTCATCGAAAGCAGGATGACCAGCAGCACGATGATTCCGGCAGCCGCCAGGGACTGGAAGTCATGGCGGGCATCGGCTGCCCAGTTATATATCTGTATGGGCAGCACGGTGAAGCGGTCGAGGGGTGTGGTCGGCAGAAAGGTGATCCACACCAGGGCACTGATGGCGAGTACCGGGGCCGCTTCTCCGATAGCACGCGACATGGCGAGAATTATGCCGGTGAGGATGCCAGCCAGGCTTTCAGGTATCACCACGCCCTTTATCATCTGCCATTGGGTGGCTCCCAAGGCGTAGGCGGCGTCGCGATGGCTCTGAGGGACAGCGCGGATGGCCTCCCTGGAGGCCAGGATCACTATCGGCAGCACGAGGAGAGCGAGAGTTAGGCCGCCAGCCAGCAGACTGCGGCCCATGGCAAGCATCTGCACGAAGAGACCCAGCCCCAGCAGACCGTAGACGATGGAGGGCACGCCCGCCAAATTGGAAATGTTGACTTCGATGATTCGAGTCAACCGGTTCTTGGGGGCGTATTCTTCGAGGTAGAGGGCTGCCCCCACTCCGACGGGGATGGTGAAGGCTGCCACGAGGCCCATCAGGTATATGGTGCCCACCACGGCGTGGATGAGTCCGGCTTGCTCAGCATGCCGAGACGGGTAGCCGGTCAGGAACTGCCAACTGAGCCATGGGACTCCCTGCCAGAAGACCTGTACCAGCAGCGTCACCAGTCCAATGAGGCCAATGCAGACTGCCGCCAGGAATATGACGTAGGCAAGGCCGCCCACGCCCTTGCGGAATGGCAGGTTGGCGGAGAAGGTCGGTTGCACCTTTTGCATCAGTACGTCTCCCTGTAACGCTGCACCACCCATTGTCCCAGCATGTTCATTGCCAGTGTCATCAGGAACAGGACCAAGCCGACAGCGAATATGGTGTTGTATTCCAGGGAGCCATGGGGCGTTTCTCCTTGGCTCAACTGGACTATGTAAGCGGTCATGGTCTGGATGCTCTCCAAGGGGTTGATGGTCATCTTGGGTGTCGCTCCGGCTGCCAGCGTGACGAGCATGGTCTCGCCGATTGCCCTGGAGAGACCGAGGATGAAGGCCGCGACTATGCCGGAGAGCGCCGCGGGCACCACGACCTTCAGGGCGACTTCCAACCGGGTAGCCCCCAGCGCATATGCCGCATGGCGCAACGAGCGGGGTACTGCCAGCATGGCGTCTTCGCTGAGGGAGGAGACCATCGGAATGATCATCAGACCCATCACAACGCCAGCGCTCAGGGCATTGAATATCAGCAGGTCGGGCATTGCCTTTTGCAGCAGTGGGGTGACAAAGCTGAGAGCGAAGTACCCGTATACGATGGTGGGTATTCCCGCCAGCACCTCCAAGGCGGGCTTGATCACCCGGCGCACCCTGTCGGGTGCATACTCCGACAGGAAGATTGCCGTAGCCAGCCCGACCGGCACTGCTACCGCTGAAGCCAGGACGGCTACCAGGAGCGTCCCACATACCAGCGGCAGCACTCCGTAGTCGTTTGGCTTCAGGATGGGAGACCAGCGTGTACCGGTGATGAACTCCCATACCGAGACTTCCGCGAAGAAGCCCGCTGACTGGTTGAGTAAGAGGACTACTATGCCGATGGTTGTAACGACGGAGACCAAGGCGCAGGAGGCGAAAATCCAGCGGACCAGCCTCTCCTCTATGCCCTTGGATTGTCGTCGCCGCAGGATGCGCCCCTCGCTTGGGATTGCGTCCGCGAAGCTTCCGCTTCTAATGCCACGGACCACGGTTTGCCACCTGCCCGTCTCCATCGTGGTTGAGAGAGATGTAGGGTCTGACTGTCCTCTTTGCCGAGGCTGTTGCTGCGGGTGGCACCGTCCTGCCCACTGGGCCTCTCATTCCGTCAGTGAGCATATCACCATCGACGGCAGGAAGTTAATGGGGCGAGTGCCATCTTGGTGTCCTCTCCACATTCAGCCCGCGGCTTCCATGACCTTTTGAAGGTTCGCTTGGAAGACTTCACTGTCTTCCGGCACATAGCCCACCTCGGTGGTGAGCTCGGCCCCGACATCCATGTAGAACTTCACGAACTCCAGCACTTGGGGCTTCTGCAGGCTCTCCACGTTCACGTAAAGCAATAAGGGCCTGGACAAAGGGGTGTAGGTGCCTGAGGCGATGGTTTCCGGGCTGGGCTTGACGCAGCCCCCGCCGTTATCGACGCCCACCAGCTTCAACTGGTCCTGGTTCTCGATGTAGTAGGCGTATCCGAAGTAACCCAGGGAGTTGCGGTCGCCCCCGATGCCACGTACCAGCACATTGTCATCGGCCGAGGCGGTATAGTCGTCGCGGCTGACCTTGGCCTCGCCGTTGACCTCTTCGGTGAAGTAGTCGAAGGTCCCAGAGTCGGTGTCGGCACCGTACAGACTGATGTCCCTGTCGGGCCATGTGGGGTCTATATCGCTCCACTTCTTTATGGTGCTTCCGGGTTTCCAGATTTCATGGAGTTGCTCCATGGTAAGGCAGTCGACGAAATCGTTCTGCGGGCTGACCATGACGGAAAGCCCGTCGGTACCGACCTTGAGCTCCAAGAACTCGATGCCGTTCTCCTGGGCCGCCGTCACCTCTGATTCGCTGATGGTCCGGGAAGCATCCGATATATCGGTCTCGCCAGCGGTGAACCGCTTGAAGCCGCCACCTGTGCCTGAGACGCCAACGATGGGCTCGGTGTCGCCGTGCAGCTTTTCGAACTCCTCAGCCACTGCTTGGGAGATCGGGGCTACCGTGCTGGACCCGTCGATTTCGATGACGCCACTGAGCTTCATCGAAGCGTCGGCAGGTCCTGGATTGGACGGGTCTGCGACTTGGGTTGCGCTGCAGGCTGTGAGGGCGACCATCCCCATGATCAAGAGGGTAATGACACACAGGTACTTGGGCCAGTGCGAGACTGCCATGTAGTTATCCATCCTCCTGAACGTCGTTGCTATCGCGTGTTGGAGCCGACGATGGTCAAGGGGCGGGCCGGGGAGGCTTACGGCCGTGCCCTCACCAGAATCGCAACCGGAAAAATAAAGGAGGCCCGCGGACGCAATTAAAGCGTACCGCTGGGCCTCTCCACCTCATGGGAGGGGATGGCTCCGCTATTAGCGCGGAGCATCGGTTCCTCCTGGTGCCCCCGGCCTCCTGGAGCGAAGTACCCGCTCTAGCTTGTCGGGGGTCAACGGGGTATCGATGTGCCGTACGCCAGAGGAAGACAACGCATCCATCACGGCATTGGCCACGGCGACCGGAGCGGCCAAGGTAGGCAACTCCCCGATTCCCTTCAGGCCTGAAGGCGTCAGGGGCGACATGGTCTCCAGCACATCCAATTCCATGTTGGGCATGGTGAAGGAAGTGGGGAGCGCATAGTCCAGGAGGCTGCCGGTGAGGGGTTGCCCTTGGGAATCGTAGCTCATGCCTTCCACCAGGGCTTGTCCCACCCCTTGCACGATGGCCCCGTGCACCTGGCCATCCGCGAGCATGGGGTTCATGATCCGGCCGGAATCGTGTACCGCCACGTACTTCAGCAGACTCACGTCACCGGTATCGGGGGAGATTTCCACTACGGCTACATGCGCCCCGAAGGCATAAGGACTGCGGGGCAGCGTGTTCATTCCGGAGAAGTCCAACCCCACCTCGACGTTGGGGGGCAGCAGCTCCTCGTCGTAAGCGGCCGCCGCGACCTCGGGGAAGGGGACGCGACGCGAGGGGTCGCCTTGGTTGAAGTACTCGCCATCCTCCAAGGTAACCTGCTCCTCGGAGCAACCCAGCAGGTGGGCGGCGATGGCGAAGAGCCGCCTGCGAGCATCCTTCAGTTGCAGGTGCAGGACGGTCCCTCCCGCGATGAGTCCCCGGCTGCCCCCGGTGCCGCCTCCCGTGGGGACGACATCGGTGTCGCTGTGCAACAACTCGACCTTCTGCGGGTCTACTCCCAGTTCGTCGGCCGCCAACTGCGCAAAGATGGTGGCGGTGCCCTGGCCGTGGGGAGACAGGCCGGAATGCAGGGTGACATCCCCCGTCGGGTGGATTATGACCCGGGCGTAGTCCGTGAGACGGGGAGTGAGAGCCCCTGATCCCTTGACCACGGTGGCCAATCCGATACCGATCAGGGAGTCCTTGGAGGCTGCCTGCCTCTGTCGCCACCCCTGGTATTCGGACATCTCCAAGGCGCGGTCGAGGGCTGGCTCGTAGTTCCCCGAGTCGTAGGTGATGCCGGTGGGTGTGGGGTAGGGGAAGGCATCTGGTGGAATCAGGTTTCGCCTGCG
>JAAXIE010000210.1 GCA_012270525.1 Dehalococcoidia bacterium
GAGGAGGAGAGGGGACGTGGGCTTGTCACGGCTTCCAGCGGGAACCATGGCCAGTCGATTGCGTATGCCAGTTCGGTTTTCGGAGCACGGGCGGTTATCTGCCTGCCGGAAGGGGCGAACCCACTGAAAGTGGAATCGATGCGCAACCTGGGGGCGCAAGTGGTGTTCCACGGGAGTGAGTTCGACGAGGCGCGAGCCCATGCCGAGAGGCTCTCCCAAGAGGAGGGATACCTGTACGTCCATCCTGCTAACGAGCCGCGGTTGGTGGCAGGCGTAGCCACGGCCAGCCTTGAGATCATCGAGGACTTCCCGGAGGTGGAGGTCATCATGGTGCCGTTGGGGGGAGGGAGCGGAGCGTCGGGGGCGTGCATCGTGAGGAGGGCGGTGGCTCCTGACGTGCGGGTCATCGCGGTGCAGTCGGAACAGGCCCCTGCGGGCTACCTGTCGTGGAAAGAGAAGCGAATCGTGGACTCCCCGATGAGGACGCGAGCAGAAGGTCTGGCTACTGCTACGGCGTATGAACTCACCCAGTCGATCCTGTGGGACTTGCTGGACGATTTCATCCTGGTCAGCGACGACGAAATTGACGAGGCGATAGGGGTGCTGTTGGAGAAGGCCCACACCCTGGCGGAGGGAGCCGGGGCGGCGGCAACAGCTGGGGCCATCAAGATTGGGGAGCAACTGCAGGGGAGGCGGGTGGCGATTGTGGTTTCCGGGGGCAACATAACTTCCGAACAGTTGAGGGCGGTGCTAGGCTGAGGGTGACCTGGGACCGTCAGGGTCCGCTGGGTTGCGTCTCCTCGATGAACCGGGCCAGTTCGTCGCGACTGAAGAACGGCAGGTCTTCCATCTCATGACTGGAGCCGATCAACTTGACGCCCTCGTCGGGTTCGGTGATCTGGCCAATCTCGTAGGCGTCGATGCCTTCGGACTCAAGGGCGGATAGGGCCGCTGGTACGTCCTCAGGGGGTAGGGTAACCACCAGGCACCCGGAAGCCAGGAGGCCGAAGGGATGCAGGCCGATGTGCCGGCAGATGTCGGTGCATTGGGGCAACACGGGTACCGATCCTTCCTCGATTATCACGCCGACGCCGGAGGCTTGGGCGACCTCGTGCAACGCGGTGGCCAAGCCGCCCTCGGTGACGTCGTGCATGCAGTGCACCCGCGCTACACTGGCGATGATGGCGCAATCGTGTACTACACTGATACCCGGCGTGTACAAGAGAGTCGACGCCTGTTCGAGGGTAACGGGGTTGACGCCGGTGGTACCCAGGTATTGGGGGAAGTCGCGGGCGAGGAGAGCGGTGCCCTCGATGGCGATCCCCTTGGTAATCAGTACACTATCGCCCGGCTGTGCATTACCTGCCGTTACCAGCCTGTTCCTGGCTACGGTACCTAGCATGCAGCCGGATACGATTGGATGTTCTATGCCTTGGGTTACCTCGGTGTGCCCGCCGACCAGAGTTACATGCAGTTCCTGGCAGGCGTGCAATACCTGGGTGAAGAGTTCGGTTGCACTTTCGGGGAGTGTACCAGCGGGTAGAAGGATAGTGGAAAGGAACCAGCGGGGAGTGGCGCCCATGGCTGCTACGTCATTGGCGTTGACCTGTACCGCGTACCAACCGGGAAGGTCGCTGGAAAATGTAACGGGGTCGGTGGAGGCGACGAGGAGTTGGCCTTCGAGGTCCAGGGCCGCGGAGTCGATTCCGACCTGAGGGCCGACGAGTACACTGGGGTCGTCTTGGGCGATGGCACTGAGAAGCTGGCCCAGGAGGCGATGCGGTACCTTTCCCAATTGCACTGGATATCCTCGCTCGCAGGGCGGATGTTGGGCGGGTAGGCCGGGTAGGAGTCTAACACGGAGGGAAGCGTTCGCTGACGAGAGAAGGCACGGGCATGCTGCGACTTGACCTGGCTCCGGGTCGTGAAACGGTGCGGAATGTAGTGTAACCTCTGGTGACGGGCGGTGATGGCCGCGATGGCTGAGGGCCCGTAGCCCGCGGGGTCACATCATCCATGGACTACCTGATCACCTTCCTGATAAGTATGGCGCCCATAGGGGAACTGCGGGCGTCGATACCCTTGGGCATAGAGACGTACGGACTGTCCTGGTACCAGGTCCTGCCCTTGGCCGCTGCTGGCAGCCTGGTCCCCGGCGTCTTCTGGCTGGTGGCCTTGCCTCGGATAGGCAGTTACCTGGTGTCGTTCCCCAACCCTGCTGGCCGCCTATTGATCTGGCGCAGCGAGAGGCTGAGGCGATTGCAGGGAGAGAGGTTCCGGGGGCACCGAAACATGGCGTTGGTCTTGCTGGTGGCTGTCCCGTTACCCTTCACTGGAGTCTGGTCCGGGGCCCTGGCGGCTTGGGTCTTCGAGATACCTTTCCGCCCTGCTCTGCTGTGTATCACCCTCGGTGCCGTTATCGCTGGTGGTGTAGTCACTGCCCTCACCGAGCTGGGGCTGCACCTGCTCGGATAATGGGTAATTCCGGGCTATGCATCAACATGCAAAGCTAAAGCTGTTCGTTCTACACTTGCATATAACGTGGGTCAGGGCTGTTCTTAACGCTAGCGTTATAAACTTAAGACTATAGAGATAGTCTATCGGCTGTTGACCGATGTTCCAAAATTATTTCAAAAAGGACACAGAACTCGTTGACACCCTTTAGAACAACCTGATAGTGTAGGCATGAGGAACGGAGGAGGCACAGAAATGGCTCGAAAGACGCGACTGATGCGGGAGGTGGAGGAGAAGTACCAGAGACCCTTGGAGAGGCTTGTTCCCGAGAAGGTAAACGAGTTGGGTCTCTCGGCGACTGCATTGGAACTGGGAGTGAGCAAGGCGACCTTGGGGTACTGGATCCTCAAGCTCGGTATCAACGTCCGCCGTGTTGCCTTGGCTCCCGGCGAAACCCTGGAGGTCAAGCGCGCCAGCTAGTGCAGCGCGTGTAATCCCGTACCCGGGCATCGTGGGTCTTCCCTCCGACTCTCCGGTGCCTGGTGTTTGTAGACGCTCTCCTATGGGCTTATAGTAGGTGCGACGCCTACGCCCATCAGGAGAGTGTCTTGTTTCACACGGTAACCGTATTGCTAGTCCTCATGGCCCTCGCAATGGCCGCCACCCTTGTGGCCTGCGGTGGCTCTTCCGCACCTTCCGATAGCTCGCCTGATTCAGCCGCCGAGCCGGCTGAAGTGGATGTCCCGGCTGGCGGACTCCTCCTGGACATCTCGGTGCGGGGGGAGGACCTGGAATACGACAAGGACGAGATGTCGGCCCCTGCAGGGCAGGAGGTGACGGTCAGGTTCCGCAATGTGTCGAAGGCGCAACCGCACAACTGGGTGCTGGTGGAGAATGGGACCAAGGACGAGGTCACAGCGGATGGGATCGAAGCTGGGGAGGAGAGCGACTACATCGCGCCCGGGGATGCTCGCGTCCTGGCGCAGACGGGGCTATTGGAAGGGGGGATGAATGGGGAGGTGACTTTCACGGTGCCTCCGGCGGGTACCTACCAGTTCGTATGCACCTTCCCGGCGCATAACATAACCATGTTCGGCACCTTTACTTCCGCGCCCTGACGAGGTTCCTGGGAATAGTCAGGTGGGCCCGAGATGCCCTCTCTTCTGCGTTGACGCTATAGGGGCCCGCTCATATACTACAGCCCACTTTCTGGGAGGGGTGCCATGAGGCTATCGGTGCTGCAGGAGAACCTCAAGCGTGGCCTTGGAATTGTAGGACGGGCCGTGGCTACCAGGAGCACCCTTCCCATCACCCAGAACGTCCTGCTCTCGACGGACCGTTCCATGCTGAAACTCTCCGCCACGAATCTGGAGATAGGCATCACCACATGGGTGGGGGCCATGGTGGAAGAGGAAGGCTCGATAACCGTTCCGGCAAGGCTGCTGAGCGATTTCGTCGACTCCCTTCCGGCGGAGCGCATTGATCTGAACGTGACCCAGCGACCCAAGGCAGTACAGTTGAGTTGCGCGCGGTCGGAAGCGAGCATCAACGGGACTGACGCCGAGGAGTTCCCGCCGATACCCACCGTCGAGGAGGGGTTGGCAGCCAAACTGGACGTGCGAAAGCTTCGCACTGCGATTGGACAGGTGGCTTTTGCTGCTGCCACCGAGGAGTCGCGACCGGTGTTGACCGGTGTGAAACTGGAGTTGGATGGGGACGACTTCACCATGGCCGCCGCCGATGGGTTCAGGCTGGCGGTGCACAAGGAGAAGCTGGTGGAGCCGGTGGCCGAATCCGCCAGTGTCATCATCCCAGCCAAGACGCTGAACGAGATCAGCCGATTGCTGGGAGAGCAGGACGAACCGGTGGAGATGATGATGTCTTCGGCCAAGGGACAGGCCCTGTTCCAGTTGAAGAGCATCGAGGTTGTTTCCCAGCTGATACAAGGGGCGTTCCCGAACTATGGGCAACTGATACCGCAGAGCTACCAGACGAGGGCAGTCTTCGACCTGCAGGAGTTCCAACGAGCTGCGCGCACGGCATCCATATTCGCCCGCGATGGTAGCGGGATCGTTCGACTGCAGGTGGTTCCAGGTGAGGACGGGGCCCAGGGGAAGATCGTCATCTCGGCCCGGGCAGAAGAAGTTGGAGAGCACACGGACGAGATCGACACGGAGATAGAGGGGGACGAAGCCAAGATCGCCTTCAGCAACCGCTACCTGCTGGACGTGCTCGGGGTGCTGGAACGGGGCCAGGTTGCGTTGGAGGCGACGTCGCCATCGAGTCCAGGGGTTTTCAGGCCCACGACGACCGAGGACTACGTGCACGTGGTGATGCCGATGTTCGTGCAGTGGTAGAGTGGAGAGCGTGATTCGCGCCTCTGACCCGTCGACTCACTACGGAGACTTGGCGTATGAGTTCAGAGCCTGAGAACGTGGTGTCACTGCCCTTTAAGTGGGAGGACAACCCCGATGTACCTATCGTCTTCGCTAATCAGATTCTCGTACAATACTCATCTGACAACGAATTCATCGTGAGTTTTGGGCAAGTAGCCCCACCACCCCTGTTGAGTCAGGAACAGGCACAGCGGTTTCTTGATGAGCACTCCGAAATTAGCGTAAAGACCGTCCTCAGGCTCTCTCTGACACCGGAGAGGGTGGTAGAATTCATACGAGCCTTGCAAGCCAACCACAGGAACTACCAAGAAGCACAGGCTCGTAAGCAAGGGAGGTAGCATCCATGACCAGCATGGGAGTGGCCAACAGTACAGAAGCTGAGATCAGGGTCACAGCCCAGGGGCAGAGTGGGCTCTCGCTGGTTCAATGGAGTGTCGGCCAGAACACGGATATGGTCAGTGCTACCGAGGACCTCCTTGGCTTCGATGCCGACGAGGCATTGGCCACCCTCAGGGCGGCGGCCGCGGCCTTCGCACAACCCGTCATGGTTGACGATGATGGAAGGCTCACTATCAACGAAGCTGGCATGATTTTCGATGCAGTGTATCCCGTCCGCATTGCCGATGGCCTCTACCACGTTGTCCTGGCTTCCGACTCCACCGTCGAGATATATGAAGTCCTGGAGTGAACGATCGCCCTCGCCGTTCAACATCGGTGGAGGAGCCTCAGCCTCATACCAATCAAAGCGCCTGCTAGTCCGACTGGAGAAGGGCGAGTTCGAAGTTTGCCAGCCCATCGAGCGGGAGAAGCCCGAATGGCTTGGCCTTCGGCGGAGGCGGATGCTCATCCACAGGGCCGAATCGGGCCAGTGGGACGTCAGGATCGTTTGACGTAAGGAGGCCCTCATGGGATGGGCGCGCCGATCGACCGGGGTGACGCTGCACGACCCCAACCGGGCTTTCGCCGGCTACACGCTTCTGGCCCCCAACGCTGGGGAATTCACTTACCTGATCGACATGGAAGGGCGGTTCGTCCACAGTTGGCGTTGTCCCATGGGGGTGGCGCAGGCGTATCTGCTTCCCACGGGCAATCTGCTGTTGCGGACGCCTCCGGTTCCCGGTTCAGGAGGCTTTCCCGGTGCGCCTGCCTCGGACCGGGTGCAGGAGTTGAACTGGGATGGAGATGTGGTGTGGGAATACCGGGACCCAACGGTCAAGCGTTTCAGCCGGTTGCCCAACGGCAACACCGTGATGCTCTTCTGGGAAGAGCTGCAGGCGGAACGTACCAGGGGGGCGCAGGGAGGGTTCGCCAGCGGAGACGGCCAGCAGAGGATGCTGGGGGACCTGGTGCGGGAGGTAGCTCCCGACGGCTCCACTGTCTACGAGTGGCATTCTATCGATTGTCTGGATGACGAAGAGGATGTGATCTGCCCCCTGGAGCCGCGGGATGCACGGGGAGGAGCCAATGACCTCACTGCGTTAGAGGACGGCAGCTTCCTCGTCAGCTTTCGCATTCTGGACACGGTGGCGAAGGTGGGCAGGGGCGGGGGGCCCTTCCTGTGGAAGTGGGGCAAGGGGGTGATTTCCCACCAGCATAACCCCACGCCGCTGGCGAATGGGAACGTTCTGCTGCTGGACAATGGCTGTCACAGGCGTGGGCTCAGTTACTCGCGAGCCGTGGAGGTGGACCCGTCCACGGATAGCATCGTGTGGGAGTATCGTGGCGACCCCCAATCGTCGTTCTTCACCCATTTTACGGGCGGCTGCGAGAGGCTGCCCAATGGCAATACGCTGATTTGCGAGGGATACGAGGGGCGGCTGTTCGAGGTGACGCCCAAGGGACAAATCGTTTGGGAGTACCTCAGCCCCTTCTTTCGCAACGAACCCGACGGGTACGCCAACCGGGTGTTCCGCACGCACCGGTATGGCCCGGACCATCCTGCCCTGCAAGGCCGGGATTTGGACCCGAACAGGTTCGCCAACCTGAACCGCTTGTACGCTTCCGGCTAGATTACCCGCTCTTCCTTGAGACGGGCGATTTCGTCGGGGCCGTATCCGAATATCTCGCCGTAGACCTCGGCGTTGTGCT
>JAAXIE010000213.1:0-367 GCA_012270525.1 Dehalococcoidia bacterium
TCTCGTTGCTGTCGGAAGGCGACATCGTCACCCATATCTTCACCCCGCTAACGGGCGGAGCCGTCGACAGGCAGGGCAAGATCCTGCCAGCATTGGTGGAAGCCAAGCAACGGGGCGTCACCCTCGACCCGTCCTATGGCGACTTCAACTTCGGATGGGACCGGGCCCAGTTGGTGATGTCGCAGGGTGTATACCCCGACACCATCGGGACCGACATCGACGTGCAGCCCGGTTTCGGCATGCGCACCCACCTGATGCGCGGCATGCTGGAGTACAGTGCCTTCTTCCTGGAGCTGGGCTTCTCCATGGAGGACGTGGTGCGGATGTGCACCGCGACCCCTGCCAAGGCTCTCGGCATCGAGAAC
This sequence comes from Dehalococcoidia bacterium, assembly GCA_012270525.1. The sequence goes on from JAAXIE010000213.1 coordinate 366, forward strand.
GA
>JAAXIE010000213.1:529-3555 GCA_012270525.1 Dehalococcoidia bacterium
TGCGAGCAGGGAGAGCAGCCCCACGCTTGGGGTTGGGGCCCGCCCACCGTGGCCGAGGCCCACGCCGTCATGGCCGACGGCAACTAGCGGCAAGGCCTCCGCGCAAGGGCGTCAGAAGTGATACTGAGAGGCCCGCGCCCCGCTGTGTAGCGAGCGGGGCGCGGGCCTCAGTTTTTTGTTACCATATCCCCAGTAAGTCGAACATCATCAGGAGGGAACCCGGTTTGGGACTGATTCATGTGAATGTGGAGTTATCCAATCTGGCAAGAGATAACGGCTTGGAGGGGTCTTCTGAGTCGGTCCGCGTCATGGTGGACACGGGGGCGACGCTGAGCGTGTTCCCCACGAGCATGTTGGAACGCTTGGGAATACGCCGTATCGGTCAACGCAGGTTCCAAGGGTTCGGTGGTGGGCTGGTGAGGGACGTCGGCAGTGTTTGCTTGACCTACGAAGGGGAAACCGTGGCCACTACCGTAGTCTTCGGGCAAGAGGATGACGTATCTGTACTCGGCGTAACCGCTCTCGAAATGCTGGGATTCCAGGTCGACCCGGTGAAGGGAGAACTCCACCGAGTCGACCTGCTGATCTAGGACGAAACCGCCAACCGAGTCATTCTTTCGCCCTCGCGCTAATGCGAAGGCGAACTGTCATCTGAGACCGGTGCCCGTTTGACTACCCTCGGCATGCGCTGCGGTGGCGGGGTGTTGCGACTGCGTTCCAAGCGGACCTCGCCATCGATGATGACCATTCCCACGCCGGGTATGTCGCCGTTCTGCATCCCCGACAGCAGGTCGCCACGAGTGGAGCCATGGGGCGCATCGCACAGCACCAGATCGGCTTCCCGGCCCGGGGCTATCACCCCTGAGTTCAGACCCCAAGCCTTCGAGTTGTTGCCCGTGGCAAGACACACAGCCGTTTCCGGCGGGATTCCGCCCAGGGAGGCAAATTCGGTGATGGTCTTGGCCACGGCAAGGGGAATTACCCCGGTGCCGGTGGGGGTGTCGCTGGCGGCCACCACCCGTTCCATGGCGTCATACTCCTGCGCCAGTTGCAGGATGAGCAGGGACGAGCGGAGGTTTCCAGCCTGCACCAGTTGCATCACCATGTCGGTCTCAGCCACCAGACGCCTCACGCCTTCGTCCTCCAAGGCTGTGGGGCCCCCATTGACGTGCCCGCACACGTTGGGGCGCAGGTACATCAGGTGTTCGGCACTGATGGCCTTGCTCCCGGGTATGGACGTACCGCCGCTATGGCACATCACCACCATGCCATGCTCCTTTGCCCACCGCACCTGTGGCTCGCCGTCGGACGGGTCGGCGTAATAGCCGAACCCATACTTGGCCAGCCACACCCCAGCATCTGCCATTTCGACGAAGTCCGCTTCATCCAGTGTGGGCTCCAGCACCACCGCGCCAGCATGCACCTTGGCCCCAGTGGGACGGAACGCTGCGTAGGAACGCTGGGCCGCGATCGCCAAGGCCTTCACTCCCGCCTTGTCACGCGGTCGCCCCGGCGTGTGAATCTCCCCAGCCGAGATCATACTGGTGACTCCGCCGTGCACATAGCTGTCGATGAAATCGACCACCTTCTGCCGTGGCTGGTACTCGCCGAAGACCACGTGAAAATGCGAGTCGATCAGCCCCGGCATTACCGCCCCGCCAGCCGCGTCGATCACCGTGTCGGCCCCTGCACCGCCAATCTGGGACCCGTCACCCACCACGCTGATGATGCCATCCTCCACCAGCACGCAGTCTCCGGCAGCCGTGGGCTGCGCCAGGTTGCCGGTCAGTATCAGTCCCAGGTTAATGACGGCAAGGGTGGTCATGGATGTCTCCGCGAGAAGGGTGCACCCATTCTAGTCAGCACCATAGAATGGCGCAATTTGGGAGGCAGAACGCGGGCAAGGCCCCCGGCCGCGCCCAGCCTGCCGCCATAGACACGCCCCATCCTGCTTGCTACCATGAGCCACATCCGAACTCGAATGGAGGAGCAGCATTATGACCACTCCCGCCGCACCGGCTTTTATGGCCAAGCTGTCGAAGAATGACCATCATATGGCGGAGCACGTGAACGAGCTCCGGGACCACATCATCACCGACGGGGCCCTGTCCGCCAAGGTGAAGACCCTCATGACTCTGGTGTGCGACGCCATAACCGCCCACGAAGATGGCTGCCGCAACATCGCCAACCGGGCCCGCGCCCTCGGTGCCAGCGAAGAGGAGATAGCCGAGACGGTGCAGGTCGCCTTTCTGTTCGGTGGAATGCCAGCCTTGGTGACTGCCTGCGCCGCCTTCAAGGACGACTAGCCACTCCCAATCACTCTCAAACGAGGCGAGACCACCCATGGGCCTGCGTGCGATCATAATCGGCTGGAACACGTCCCAACTTGAAGACTCCGGACGCGAGAAGCTTCGAGAGCTGTTGACGGAAACGCGGACGCCTTTCCCAGCGGACTCGGAAGTGCCCACGGACCAGGTGGCCGTGCCTTCCAGCACGGTTGCAGTCGCCGTCGATTCCATCGCTCCCAGCCTGACGATGACCCCCTGGAACGACCCGCCCTTTGCGGCGGCGTCCCGCATCACCTGCTTCGAGTCCGCCGACGAGGCACTCCTGGCCCGGACAGCCCAGCGTTGGCAGACCACGTTGGGCGAGGCCAAAGGGGTTGAGGTCATGCCCGTGGAGGTGCGAGACCGTCGCTACACCAGCGCAACCATTGCCACCATCGCCTACGACCCCGCTCTCGGTCGGCAATCGAAGGAAGAACACCCCGATGTCCTGGTGTGGCCCTGCCGTCGCACCCCTGCCTGGTGGGAACTCTCGCCGATGCAGCGCCAAGCCCTCTTCCTGCCCCGCTTGGGGCCCAACGACGAGGTGGCAGCCCCAGGTCACGTGCTGGTGTCGGAACCCATCGTGCCGATCGTGCACCGGCGGTTGTACCACCAGTCGTTGCCCGACTCTGGGCCAGGGGTGATGGTGGGCTGGTTCGAGACCTCGCCCACTCACCTGGAAGCGTTGCGGGCCGTGGT
>JAAXIE010000349.1 GCA_012270525.1 Dehalococcoidia bacterium
GCACCTGAGACACCGTGATGGTCGAGATGATGCGGCCTGCCGTGACCACCCATGAGGGAGCAGCACATTCGGGAAACCAGCGAAGGTCCTGCCTGGCCCAAGGACATTTCGGGCCGTGTGCTACAATAATGGCGTAGCTATCTCTGCCAGCCAACGCTTCACCTGGGAGCCATTCACCTGCTGGACGCTCTCTACGCCAATCTTCCGCCCGCGGCCGCCGAGAAACTGGATGCCGTGCGCAGTTCGGCGCGCGATTTGGGCGTCTCTCTGTACCTGGTAGGTGGCTCGGTACGAGACCTGCTGCTGGGCCGGAACACGACAGACCTGGACCTGGTTACCGAGAGCGATGGGCCAACCCTGGCATCGTCCGTTGTAGACCGGCTGGGGGGAAGGCTGACGGTCCACAGGGAGTTCGGGACGGCGACGCTAAGGCTGCAAGGCCTGAGACTGGACTTCTCCACCGCCCGTCGCGAGAGCTACCCGCGGCCTGGGGCCCTGCCGGAGGTGGTCCCGTCGGACTTGGACGATGACCTGCGCAGGAGAGATTTCTCCATCAATGCGATGGCACTGGGCCTTGTGGGGGACGCGGAGAGCCGGATAATCGACCCGTGCGGAGGCTGGGAGGACCTGGAGCGAGGCATCGTTAGCGTGCTGCATCCGGGAGGCTTCACGGACGATCCCACCCGCATGTTCCGGGCGGTGCGGTATGAGCAGAGGCTGGGGTTGGGCATTGCGAATGAGACCCTAAGACTGTTGCAGGAAGCCTTGGCGCAGAATGCGTTGAGCACCGTGAGCGGTGATCGGATCCGGCATGAACTGGAGTTGATTTTCGACGAGGACCGGTGTGTCGCGGTCCTGCTGCGGGCGGACACGGCGGGACTTCTGGCAGCCGTCAATCCGGGACTGCGGGCTGGTCGCCTGCGGTCGCTGGAGGCCGGGCGCAACCAGCTACTGGCGTACCTGGCAGGTCTGGCGTACTCGCTGTCGCCGCAACAGGCGGAAGGGTGCATATCGCGGCTCAATATGCCGAGGTCATGGGCTTGGGTGGTGCGGGATACGGTGGCTCTTCGTTCTAGAGAGGACGACCTGTGCGCGACGGGTCTGAGGCCCAGCGAAGTGGTAGAGATGCTGGAAGGCAGGGACCTCTGTGCCTTGGAAGCCGTGAGTCGCCTTTGTGCATTGCCGTTGGCGGCGCAGCGCATCGCGTGCTACCTGTCGGAGTGGAGGCATGCTGTACCGGTGCTGAGGGGCGACGACCTGTCGCAGTTGGGGGTCCGACCCGGCCGCGAAACAGGCCTGATTCTGAAGGCATTGAACCGGGCCCGGCTCGACGGGGAGGTATCACGGCGGGAAGAGGAGGTCGCGTTGGTGGAGCGTATCCTGGAGGCGGGCCCTTTGGAATTGGGGATCATCGAACCGGAGCGCACTGAATCGGGGCTGATGGAGGGCGTCGGTGGAGCAGCATGACGTGGATGTGGACACCTGCGTGGTGTGCAACGAGCCATTGGACGACTACCATCTGGCGTCCTGCCAGATGTGCGGGGGCAAGTTCCACCAGCCATGGACCAGTACGGCGGGGGTTTCCCAGTGCGGAAGGGTCACCAGTCACCAGGAAGCCTTGGCCATCGTGTTCCTGTGCCAGGACTGCTTCGACGGGCTGCAGGAGCCCTAGCGTTCCCGCGCGTGAGGTTGGCCATTCTCGTTGACCAGGTTGGGAACAGAAGAGAGTCAACCGGTCTGTTCTACCCGCTGAGGGAAGCGCCAGGATAGGGGTGCAATGAAAGCAGTATACATAGAAGAGCACGGCGGGCCGGAGGTGTTGACCTACGGAGAGTTGCCCGAGCCGGAACTTCTGCCGCAGCACGTCAAGGTGCGGGTAAGGGCTGCGGCCCTGAACCGGTTGGACACCTATGTGCGAGCCGGGCAGCGGGGCCAGCGTCGCTCTTTTCCTCCGGCCCACATACCCGGCGGGGACTCGGCGGGTGACGTGGTGGAGACCGGCGATGGGGTCGTGGGGCTGAGCGTGGGAGACAGGGTGGTGATCAACCCGCGCCAGAGTTGCGGTCAGTGCGCGCTCTGCCTTGCCGGGGATGACGATCTGTGCCCGCGGACCACCTTCATGGGTTCCAACATCGAGGGGAGCTACGCCGAATATGTGGTGGTGCCAGCGGCCAATGCTCATCGGATCGGCGAGCAGGTGAGCTATGAAGCGGCAGCGGCTGCTCCCACGACCTTTCTGCCATCATGGAACATCCTGGTGCGCAAGGCCCAACTCAAGCCGTGGGAGACGGTGCTGGTTTTGTCGGCCTCGGCGGGGGTGGGAACGGCTGCGATACAGGTGGCCAACAACGTGGTGGGCGCGAGGGTCATAGCCACCACCAGCACCCCGGAAAAAGCGGAGATGGCCCGGAATCTGGGTGCGAGCGAGGTCATCAATTACAACGAAGAGGACATCACGGAACGGGTCAAGGAACTGACGGGGGGGCGCGGGGTGGACGTCGTTCTGGACCACGTAGGGGCGGAGTTCTTCGAGCGGGCCTTCAACTCGATGGCCCCAGGCGGGCGCTACGGCATCTGTGGGGTCACTGCCGGTTTTCGCACGGAACTGAACATGGGGACCCTGTTCACCCGTCAACAGCAAGTATTCGGGGTATTCATGGGCTCGAAAGAGGACATGCGGCAGATCGTACAGATGCTGGACCGGGGTGTCATCCAGCCCACGGTGGACAGGGTGTTCCCGCTGTCCGAGGCACGCCAAGCCCACGAGGTCATGGAGGGTCGGGGGTTCTTCGGCAAGCTGGTGCTGCAGCCGTAAGGGAGGTGGCTCAGCCGGGGGTCTTTCTGTCCCTGAGGCGCCGGCCGTGGAACAGGTACTGCTGGGAATAGGCCCCGTATCGACCGAAATGCTCTTGCGCCCAGTGTAGCAGGTCCCTGTCGCTCATTCTGGTGCCTTTGGGGAAATACCATTCCAAGAGGGCGCGACGCACCCAGACGTCGATGGGAAAGGCGTTCATCTTCTCCAGCGAGAAGGCAAGAACGCAGTCGGCGATCTTTGAACCAACGCCTGCGAGTTGCATCAAGCGTTGTTTGGCGTCGTCGTAGGGGGCCAGCTTCAGGGGTTCCAGGTCCAGTGCGCCAGTGGCTACTTCCTCGGTAGCTTGGGCTACATAGCGGGCACGGAACCCCAGACCCAACTGGCGCAAGACAGTTTCGCCGCCCCAAGCAAGCCGATGAGGGGCTGGAAAGCTGCACCGGGTCTCGTCGTCGACGGTGAAGGGCGTCCCGAAGCTATCGGCCATGGACTCCATGTTGGCAGCGATGCGGGGAATATTGGACGTGGCGGAGCAGATGAAAGCGACCAAGCATTCCCAAGGCTCCTGTCTCAGCACCCGCAAGCCGGGATAGAGGGACACCATTTCGGCGACTCGAGGGTCGGTGTTGATCTCCTGGTAGATGGCGGAAAGGTCGTCATCCAGGCGGAAGTAGCTGCGGAGCGTTGGCTCCAACTCTTCCTCGGTGGCTGGGGTGCAGCGGTACTCCACTCCGAACAGGTCCTGCCGGATGTGGACCAGGTTGCCGTAGATGACGCCGGAATACCAGTCGCCGTATGGACGCCAGCGATGGGCTTGACCGCTCATGAGGCTGGAAGCGAGGTCGAAGGGCTGGTCTATTCTGAGTTGCATAGCAAGTATGGAGCTGTGGGGTCCCAGAGGACTCCGGTGAGCGTTATGCCGATGTGCGGGCGACCCAGCGGGCGGCCTCGACGGGTACCGCGCTCAGTTGGGTGCGCTTCTCAGTGCAGGGGGGCATGGACTGCAGGAAGGCACGGCCATAGGCCCTTCCGGTGATCCGACGGTCCAGTACCACGATGGCTCCGCGGTCATCGCTGCCACGAATCAGGCGGCCGATGCCTTGGCGGAACCGGAGCACCGCTTGGGGAAGGGCGTACTGGCCGAAGGAATCGTCGAACAGCTCGGAGCGGGCGGCGAAAATCGGCTCGGTGGGCACGTGGAAGGGAAGGCGGGCCAGGACCACGGCACGCAGCAGCCCTCCCCCGATATCGACCCCTTCCCAGAAACTGGCCGTTCCCAGTAGCAGACAGTTGGAGTCCTCCGCGAATTCCTGGAGCAGGCGTCGGGCGGAACCGTCGACTCCTTGGGCCAGCACGCGGATACCCATACCTTCCAGGGCTGGTCTCACGGCCCGCGCCACTCCACGCAGGGAGGCGTGGGAGGTGAACAGGGCAAGGGTGTGTCCTTCCAAGGCCTCGCCCAACCCAACCAGGACCTGGCAGAGGGCGTCCTGGTAGCCCCAATCATTGGGTTCGGGCATGGCGTCGGGTAGGAGGAGCAGGGCGGCGTTCTTGTAGTCGAAGGGCGAGCCGACCATCAACTCTGGGCATTCGGGCACGCCTACCCGGTCACGTATGTAATCGAAGCTACCCTGGGTGCTGAGGGTGGCACTGGTGAGGATGACGCATTTCTTCTGCAGGAAGAGGTCCTCACGCAGGCGGGCGGACGGATTGAGGGGGGCGGAATGCAGGCGGAGACGCGGGTCGTCTCCGGGCTGACGGCTGAGCCAGTCAACCCTCTCGCCAAGGGGGGCTGACATCAGGACGGCAAGGTTGGAGC
>JAAXIE010000108.1 GCA_012270525.1 Dehalococcoidia bacterium
TGGGGTTCGGTGTTGATGATGTAGCGGAGAGGCCCCTTGGACTCGATCTCCGCCTTCAGGGCTATGGCGTCGCTGGGCTTGTGTGGGCTGTCGAACATCACGACGCCTTCGGAGGTAACCAGGTAGCCGAAGTTGCAGCCCCGGCACTTGGTCTCGGCAAATACATTGCTTGTCACCTGTTGCACGCTACACCTCCCTGTGCTATCTCGTTTCAAGCGAGTGTAGCCGCGCCCCCTTGGGGCGTCAATGTTGGCGCGCCAAGGCCTCTTGCTGCCCGCCCCAGGGCGTCCCAGGGAGGCTCACTTGACACCTCAAGCTGTCGTACCTAGCATCGGCCTAGTTTTGCGGGCGCACTGGTCGGGTACAGGAGGTGGGCCATGCAGGTTTTGACGGGCGCGACCCTTATCGATGGCACGGGCCGGGGGCCCGTTGCCGACGTCTCCGTTGTCGTGGATGATGCCGGGCGCATCGAGGAGGTGGGCCCCAGCGGGGCCGTTGGCGTTCCGCCGGGCGCGACCAGCTACGACCTCTCCGGTCTGACCCTCATGCCGGGGCTCATCGACTGTCATGACCATCTCTCCTCCCATGGCACGAGCCTTGCCGAGCGGTTCGCCTTGGCCGAACCCATCAGCACGGCCCACGTACGCACCGCCACGGTGCTGGAGCAGGTGCTGCGCACCGGATATACCACTGTGCGAGATGGCGGGTGGCTGGACGTGGGGTTCAAGCAGGCCATTGAGCAGAAGCTGATATCGGGGCCGCGCCTTGTTCTAGCCACCAGCCCCATATCGCCCATTGGAGGGCTGGCGGACCGGGTGGCTCCTTCGGGCCATTCCTGTGTGCAACCCCATGGGTACATCGATCCCAACCTGCCCGATGGGGTGGCAACGGGCGTTGACGAGGTGAGGCGCAAGGTTCGGGAGATGGTGCGGGCAGGGGCCGACGTGGTGAAGTTCGCCACCACGGGAGGGGCTTCGAGTCGCGTCGGGCACGGTCCCAAGGATGTGGAGTTCGACCGCGACGAGATCAACATGCTGGTGCAAGAAGCCAATGCATTGGGTCGCCGGGCTATGTGTCATGCCCTGGGAGGCCCTGGACTGCGGATGGCCATTGAGGCGGGGGTACACTCCATCGAGCACGGCACCTATCTGGACGAGGACCCGGACCTGCTGCACATGATGGCCGATAAGGGAATCTTTTTCGTGCCCACCTTCACCGTCTATGTGTATCACGGCACGCAGGGGACGCCCCACGGTCGTGTGCGGGCCCAGGCCTTGAGGGAACATCATGTCGAGAGCCTGCGCAGGGCTGTTTCATTGGGGGTCAGGGTGGTGGCTGGCACCGACGCCGGGGCATGGGACCATCCGCACAACGCGCGGGAGCTGGAGTGCCTGGTGGATGCGGGCATGACTCCGATGCAGGCGATCCAGGCAGCCACAGGAGTGGCCGCCGAGTGTCTTGACATGCAGCAGGACATCGGCACGGTGGAAAAGGGCAAGCTGGCGGACCTCATCGCCATCGATGGCGACCCGCTGCAGGACATCCGCGTCCTGCAGGACACCGCCAAGCTGCGCTTGGTGATGAAGGGAGGGGTGCCGGTGGTGGACAACCTGCCGGGCGTGCCGGTTGCAGCCTTGGCCTAGCGTGCTATCCAACGATGGGTGGCGCGGCAGTTGCCGTATGTGAAGATCGTTTTTTCGTATCTGAGGTGCGCCGCGTTGGCCGCGTTTCCTGGGAGACCCAGCTTTGGACCGTAGGTGGGAAATCGGCCGCGATGTGCCGCATCGGGGCCGTAGGCAGTGTTTGCGAGTATGCGCATGGGGCAGGACCCAGAGTTAGGCTCCAGTTGCTCCGCTGCCAAGCCCAAGAACCTCCGAACAAGGGATCGCGCACGACGTCGCGAGTGTCCGTGATTCGCAAGGCTGGACTGTCGAGGGGTCCGGGCCGTAGGTCGTCGACTGGGCTGGAATGACGGGATGGGGAGCGGGAACGACGACGGCAGGGGCTTGGGGTCGGGCCAGGATGGTTGCTGGCTCGATCGGTGCGGGAGTTGTTCCGACCGCAGCTTTGGGACAGCTTCGGGCCGTGTTCCAGTTTGCTCGGAGGAGGGTCTGGCGATGGCTCCGGGCTTGTATCTGGCTGGGACGGATCCAGAGACGGGGACGCTGATGCGGTGCCGGGACTGTTCCGATGGCAGCTTTGAGACAGCTTGGGAATTCTGTTCCGGTTGAGGGGGAACGGAAGAGCGAGTTTCGTGGGCAATTTGTAGCTGGATGGGAGAGGTTTAGGGCTGGAGAACGCGGAATGCCCAGGGTTGCGGCAGGGGAAACCGTAGCTGAGCATCGGAACATGGTCGTAGCTGGAAAACGTTTTTTCGTAGCTGATTCTGTTCCGATTGTTCCGACTGGCGTAGCTGGATTCTAGCTGAAAAAGCGTTCCGATTTGGGGTCCCGGGGCGGCATGGTGGTGGCCATGAAGGGGAAGGGTACGCTGGGTTGCCAGCCCTTGAGCTACCACCCCGCCCGACGGCGTGATCTCCAGGGCCCCGCATCCCCGCTTGTTGGGGGAGGTGCGTGGGCGGTTGTGTCTTGTGTGGGGGTTGCCAATGCGTGTGGTCATGCGTCCAAGCTTTCAGGGATAGCGGATGGGCTGGTACCAGCGTAGCAGGGGACGGACAGAGGGGCAACGCGAGAATGTCATGGGGCTGCTGGGAGCGGGCAGTTGGGGGGCGACCGTCAGTGTAACCTGACTTACCGCTCCATCACCAGTCCGGGGCAAGGAATGGGTCTATTCGGAGGTTCCCTAGCCTGTTGAGTTGCGTTCTGGTCCTCCAAGAATGGCGAAACTGGAGGTAGCTGTGCGCGGGGCCGGTCCCCAGCCCGTATTCAGGCTAGCAGCAGGGGAGATGGGAGGCAATGGGCGGTTGTCATGGGCATGGGAGCACCTTGGGGAATCGGCCGCCTGTCCGTTAGGGGGCAGGAATGCCGCCGCAAAGCAAATGTGGGAAGGCTCCGACCCGCGGAGCGTCGATGCTGGCGCAGGTAGAGGAGACTGGCGACGAAGGCCACGCCTATGGAGCCAGTCATTATGAGAGACTCGTCCACGTCCGAGAGCACTTTCCCATAAGCGAAAGCGGGCACCGCCATCTGCGATTCCGTGCTTTGCCAGGAGCACGCAGGACGTTAGCAATCGTCGACTGTCACGAGGGGTCTTGCTTGGCTCAGGCCAACGGGCTGATGCCGGGAACCCTGAGTTGGATGGCGCAAATCACGGGGCGGGCCGTGATGTACAGCGTCATCATGTCTATGTTGCCGAAGGCCAGGTTGGTGGGCTGGTGGGGAACGGGTATGGTTCCCAGGTGGTTGGCTTGGGCATCGATGACCCAGACTCCACCGCCCCCGGTGCAATAGATGTTGCCGTCCACATCGACCTTCATGCCGTCGGGGCTGCCTTGGGCTTCCACGTTCATGTCAATGAACAGCCGGTCGTTGCTGACCGAGCCGTCGGCGTTGACGTCCGACACCCGGATGTGGCGGTTGACCGTGTCGTTGACGTACAACCGGGACTCGTCGGGGGAGAGGGCTATGCCGTTGGGCCGACCGAAGTCGTCGAACAGGCGGTGCACGGTGCCATCGGTGTCGATTCGATAGACGCCGTTGCAGCCCTGCTCTCCAGGGTCAGGATCGATGCCGTATGGCGGGTCGGTGAAGTAGATGCGCCCGCTGGAGTGGCATACGATATCGTTGGGGCTGTTGAGCCTCTTGCCATCGTAGCTATCGGCGACGGTCTGCATCTCGTGGTTGGGCCCCATGCGTGAGACGCGGCGTCCGCCGTGCTCGCAGGCCAGCAGGTTCCCCCGCTTGTCGAAGGTGAGGCCGTTAGCGTTGCCACTCGGCTTTAGGTAGGCCAGGGTCTGCCCGCCGGGTTCCCACCGGTAAACGGTGTTGGCCGGGATGTCGGTGAACAGCAGGAAACCGTTGGGGTGCCACAAAGGGCCCTCGGTGAACTTGAATCCGTGCCCGATGATACGGGGCTCGGACTCGAATAGAAGGTCGGACATCTGGGCGCACATATTACCTCCCTTTTTTGGGCCTCTTTGGGGCCGGTCCCTGTCTGGTACCGGCCTCTTTGGTAGATAGCTTGGATGGAGCGATGTATTCCCTGTCAGATGACTCCGCCGGCAAAGGTCCAGCCCGCCAGCCCGACGAGGACCAGCCCCGCCGCCCAGCCGACCCATTGGCCCTTGGGGGCCAGCTTCTCGATGAGAACGAAACCGGCGATGACGGCGACCCATAGCAGGTTCATGATGCCGGTGACGAACAGCAGGGCCATGAGCACCCAGCAGCAGGCGACGCAGAATGCCCCGTGCTTCATCCCCATGAACAGGGCTCCGCCGTAGCCGTCGCGCCAGTCGTTCATCAGAAAGCCCAGGGGCGAACGGCAGTGCTTGAGGCAGGTGTATTTCAGGGGGGTCCACTGGAAGATGCCCGCTGCCAGTAGCAAGGTACCTCCGAGGATGGCACTAGTGGTGGAACCCATCATGGACGAAAGTAACGCTGCTTGATGCAAGCCCCACTGGGCGGTGGTGGCGACCATCGAGAAGGCAGCCCATAACACCAGGTAGCCCAGGAGGAAAACGAAGGTGGGCACGTAGGGATAGGACTGCTCTCTGCGCCTGCGGTTCACCGTGGCGAAAACCATTATCATGGGGGCCGCCGAGGGAATCATCATGGCGAACATCATGACGGCCCACATCACGAACTGGGCCCAGAAATCGGCGGGACTCCAGGACATGGTGTTGGCCATTCCCATGGGCATGCCCATGTTCATGGACATTCCATCTCCGGTGGCCATGCCGCGGGCGAGGTTTACGGTGTAGGCCCAGGACAGCCCGGCGATGGCCAGCAGGGAGGCCGCCACGATCAGCCTGTCGCGCTTGACGATGGCTTCGAGAGGGCCTGTCTGCCTCATCGCTTGCGGTTGCGCCATGTGCGTTTCCCCCGGTTACCGGACCGCCTTCGGGTCCGTGAATCAGCTCCCCTGAATCAGGCAAGATGGGGACGTAGAGCCTCCACCAGGGGTTCGAGGTACTCCTGCCAGTCGCCGATTATAGTGTAGTCGGCACTGTTCAGTATCGGCGTACGCCGGGCGTTGTTGTTGGTGTTGATGGCGATAATAGTGCCAGCTTTCTGCACGCCGACCATGTGGTTGAAATCGCCCCGAATTCCGACCGCGATGTACAGGTCGGGTGCGATCGCCTTGCCGGTGAGGCCCACCTGGGTCTGCCGGGGCATCCAGCCAACGTCGGCGACGTCCCGCGTGCACACGACGGACGCGCCGATGGACTCCGCCAACTCGGTGACGGCGGGCAGGTTCTCGGGGCCGCCGACACCTTTGCCCACTCCAACGACTATGCGTGCGCTCTCCAGTTCGACCCCCTGGACATCCTCGTTGAAATGGCGTTCCACCAGTTGCACGTCTGGGGCCGGTCCCCGGGCGGCCGTCATGTGCTCGATGAAGGCTTCCTTTGACCAGTCGGGTTCAATGGGGGTGAGGAGACCGGGGCGCAGCGTGGTGAGGTAAGGCTTGGTCTTGGAGTAGATGGGCGCAACCACGTTGCCGCCCAAGGCGGGCTTCATCTGTACCAGTTCCATCTGGTCGTTGATTTCGAGGTCGACGCAATCACCAGTGAGGCCCAAGCCCAAGCGTGCTGCGACGCGGGAAGCAATATCCCTGCCGTTGGCATCGGCCTGTAGCAGGACGGCGTAGGGCTGGCGGTCCAGCACCAAGCCAGCGAAGGAGTCCGCGTAGGAGTTGCTGGTGGGATGGCCCGCTTCCGAATCGTCGAGGGCGATGATGCGGTCGGCCCCATAGGCGGCCAGGGCACTGAAGGTCTGGTCGTCACCGACACCGACGACGACGGCCGCCACCTCGCTGGAGGTGTGCTGGGCCAATTGGCAGGCCTTGCCCAGGAGTTGGTAGGTGGAGTTGCGCAGTCCCGTGGGCGGGGTTTCGACCACGACCCAAATGGGCCCGTCCTGGCGACCCGGGTAGCGTGAGAGGCCGGTAAGGGCGGAGGTCTGCTGTGGAGGTTCCCGCTGGGCGAAGGCATCGGCCACCCGTTGGACTGCGGCCGCCCTGTCTTCTTCTTCGACGACCTCGGCAAGGCGTGAGGACTCGATGATCTGAATGTCGGAAACCCATGTGGGGGAGCCAGCCGTCCCGAAAAGGGAGGGGTCTGGCGACAGGGCATCCGCCCCCACGTCCAGTATGGGTTTCTCGCGTCCGGCTTCCATGGCCTCCCGATTGGGGAACCTTTCCGGCATGATGCCTTCGCTGACGCATATCACAGCTGGCAAGGGACAGCGCACAACCTCGTGACCGTCGTCGGTCTCTCTCTCCACCAGCACAGAGGTTGCACCCGGCTCGTAGTCGAGCCTGTACACGTTGCTGACGTGGGGCAGACCCATGAGTTCGGCTAGTTCGGGGCCCACCTGGCCCGTTTCTGCATCGGTGGAGTGGCGCCCGCAGAAGATGAGGTCGCAGGCTTCCTGCTCCAAGGCCATGGCCAGGGTACGGGCGGTGGCCAGGGTGTCCGACCCAGCCATGAGCCGGTCGGTGAGCAGGATACCCCTGTCCGCCCCCATGGCGAGGCACTGCACCAAGGCTTCCCTAGCCTGAGGGGGGCCCATGGTGATCGCAAGGACTTCAGTGGTGGTCTGTTCCTTCAGCTTGGCGGCGCGGTCCACGGCCAGCAGGTCGTAGGAGTTGACTTCCAGTGGCACCCCTTCACGCACGATGGTCTTCGTCTCGTAGTCGAAGGTGACACGGGAGAGGACGGGGACCTGCTTGATGCATACGGCGACTTTCATCTTTGTCCTTCATGGGCCAAGGCACCAGTCCTGGCCCTCAGTTCCTGTTCTGTGGCTTGTCGCACCCGTTCCAAGGCGGGGCTGAGGTGCACCGGGTACACGGCTGGCTCTTGGACTGCCTTGTATTCCGCGGGCAGGCAGGAGAGGTCGTTCTCAAGGCGCTCCCGTGCTTGGTCCAGGGTGGGCTGCGGCCCTATGATGCGCCCAGCTTCCATCACTTTCGTCAGGAGCGGCTCGCCTTCGGCCTGGGGCTCGTCCCGGCCAGCGATGACGTCTCCCGAAAGGTTCCCGGACGGGTCGCGGAGACGGTAGACCTGCTTTTCTGCTGGCAACGAGACTTTGCCCTCGCTCAGCTTCATGACCGGGTTGCCGCAATAGGCGACCATCTTGTAGGCCATATCGCAGGCAGGGGCGTCGGCGGAGACTCCCATGCGGGTGCCGACGCCGAAGATGTCGATGGGAGCGTTGGCGGCGGCAAGCCGGGCTATGTCATACTCGTCCAAACCGCCGGAAGCGACTATCTTCACATAATGGAGGCCAGCGTCGTCCAGTATCCGCCGTACGGCCCGGCTCAGCCCATCGAAATCGCCACTGTCCAGCCGTACGCCGAAGAGGCGGTCGCCCCGGTCTTCCATCTCGCGGGCTGCCACCACCGCTTGGTGGGCCGCCGCTATGGTGTCGTAGGTATCTACCAGGAAGATGGAACGGGTGGGGAAGCTGCGGCCATAGGCTCGGAAGGCGTCGAGTTCGGTGGGAAAGCTGGTGACGAAGGAGTGGGCCATGGTGCCACTGGGGGGTATGCCGTATATCTTCCCAGCGAGCACGTTGCTGGTGGAGGCGGCCCCGCCGATATAGCTGCTGCGGGCCACCTTCATCCCTGCATCGACGCCGTGGGTCCGACGCAACGAGAAATCACTGACGACCCGGCCTTGGGCGGCGGTGACGCATCGCGCAGCCTTGGTGGCGATGAGGGACTGGAGGTGCACCTGGTTGATGACGAAGGTCTCGATGGCTTGGGCTTCCATCACCGGGCCCGTCACCTCCAGGATGGGTTCTTCCGGGAAGAAGACACGTCCTTCGGGCATGGCCCAGACATCCCCGGTGAACCGCAGTTGCGGCAGGAACTGGAGAAAGTCTTCCTGGAAGATTCCTGAAGCCCGGAGATGGGCGATGTCGCTGTCGGAGAAGCTCCAATCCTGCAGGTGCTGGAGTACGTCTTCAAGGCCGGCGCAGACCATGTAGCCACGGTCGGGGGGTACTGTGCGGACGTGCAGGCTGAAGGTGGCCTGGCCCGACATGTCGTTCTGGAAGTAGCACTGGGCCATGGTCAACTCGTAGAGGTCGGTGAGCAGACCTAATTCCGCGCCCCTCAGCACCATGTCAGGCTTGCCCCTGCATTAGTCCCACATGTCTAGCTGGGTGAGCCGTGATGAGACTCCTACCGGACGCTTGAACGGCTATTGCCTGCTGACCATAATGGGTACGGTCAGCTTGGGGCTTGCAACCATTATGGGTTGCAGTGAAAAAGAGTGTCAACGTACCTGCGGACGACCGACCGAAGGGCGGAAGGCGAGGAGGAGCTAGGGTGCCCTTTCTGGAAGTGCTGCCTGGACTCCATATCAAGACTGCCCATACCAGCGACCGCGAGATACCGGCCCACTGGGGGCGCCTTACAATCCGTCAAGGCCAGACTCCCCAGCATCCCCGCGACGTCCTGCACATTGATTTGCCTGATGACGCTTGGTGGACGCCTGAAACGGTCAGTAGCATCGTCGCCTTCATAGAGTCTCGTCTGGAGCGGGATGTCCCCGTGCTGGTGGAATGCGAGGCTGCGGTGAGTCGCAGCCCATCGGCGATAGTGGCCTACCTGATGCACCGGGACGGCCTATCCGTCGATACCGCCTTGGAAAAGCTCCGGGAGAGCTATCCTCCGGCGGACCCGTCCGCTCGCATACTCGATTCCCTGGAGGCCTACTTCGGGCAACTCCCTGACTGACCGTAGCTTATCTCCGTTGCCCTTGCTGGAGGCAACCGTTTCCCGTAGTATCGTGAACCGTCGGCGGGTGCCGGTCCTATACGGAATCAAGGAGTTGGCCCTTTCATGAACATCGTGGACTACACGCCGGAATCGGCACTGCTGGTCACCCCTCATCCTGATGATGCGGAAGGCGGTTGCGGAGGCACCATAGGGAGGTGGATCAGCGAAGGGGCCAAGGGGTACTACGTGCTGTGCACCAACGGGGACAAGGGTTCCGGCGACCCGGAGATGACTCACGAGAGGCTGGCCGTCATCAGGGAGAAGGAGCAGCAAGAGGCCGCGGACGTCATGGGCGTGAGCGAGGTCACCTTCCTTCGCATACCGGACGGCACGCTGGAGGACAACCATCACTTCCGCAAGGGGGTGGCACGGGCCATCCGCAAATATCGCCCCGAGGTGGTGATGTGCATCGATCCCTGGCGCTCCAAGTCCCATACCCATCGCGACCATCGAATGAGTGGTCTGGTTACTCTGGAAGCGATCGCTCCCTATGCGTGCAATCCGCACTATTACCCGGAATTGCTGCGGGACGAGGGGCTGGAACCCCATCTGGTGAAGGAAGTTTTCCTGTGGGGCAGCGAAGACCCCGATACCTACGTGGAGGTTGGCCCCACCCTGAGGCTGAAGTACGATTCCCTTAGCATGCACGTAAGCCAGTTCGTGGGACGTACCGGACGTTGGGAGCGCATCCAGCAGTGGGCACGGGAGACGGCGGAGCCAGCGGGACTGGAGTTCGCCGAACGGTTCAGGCGCTTCAAGGTGGTCCCTGACCCTTGGCTGGCGCGGTACTCTCCCAACGGGGCCGAGTAGGGCGTATTAGACCCTGGGCCCTGTCGGTTGGTGACCCGGCCAGGTTAACGGGCCCCGTCGAAGGTCTCGTCCTTCGCCAACCCCCTCAGGAAGCCGAGGTACTCGTTCTTGCTCATGGCGGGCTTGTGGGTCGAGATAATGTTGCCAGCCCCGGCAGCCCCATTGCAGAGCAGGTCGACCACCGTGCCTGCCAGTGCCTTGGCGGCCGTGAGCACTCCCAGTTCGTAGTCCTCTACCAGGAAGTCGGAGCCGTGGGCCACGCCACTGCACCCGCCAGCGTAGGGCTGGATCAGGGGCATGAGATGGCTGATGTCCCCCATGTCGGTGGAGGTGCCGCGGTGGGGGACGTGCCCCACGTTCTCCGGACCAACCAGCCCATTGGCGTTCTCCTCGAACACCTTCGACAGGTTCTCGTCCTGTCGCAGGGGCAGGTAGCCGGGGATGGTCTGGATTTTCACCCGTCCCCCCACGGCCATGGCACCGGCTTTCAAGGCGCGGTCCACCTTGATGTTGGCGTCGGTGATGGCTTCGAGGGTCTTGCCCCGGACGAAGGTCTCCATCCGGACGTCCGCTGGCACTGCGCTGACGGCCTCGCCGCCCTTGGTGATGATGGGGTGCACCCGCACCGTGTCGTCATCGCGGAAAGTCTCGCGGTTGGCGTTGATGGCGGCCATTGCCAGTGAAGCAGCATTTAGGGCGTTGATTCCCAGATGTGGAGCGCCGCCTGCATGGGCCCCGCGACCCAGGAACTGGATGCGCTTGGCCACCAAGCCGTTGTTGGTGCCACCCATGCCCAGCATCTTGTCGGGTGCGTTGGCTGAGCTGTGCACCAAGAGGGTTACATCCACGTCGTCGAACTCACCCAAGCGCACCAGTTCGGGCTTGCCCCCAAGGAACTCGATCTTGCCCTGCTGGCGCATCTCGTTACGCCACTCGATTTCGATGAACTCCTCGGCAGGCACGGCCATGAAGGTAACGCGGCCACCCAGTTCGGGCATGACACCGGAGTGCTTGAGGGCAGTGGCCACCCCCAGCATCATGCCGATTTGGGCGTGGTGGCCGCAGGCATGGGCGGCTCCGGTGCCGGGGTCGGCGTGGGGATGATCGTTCACCAGCAGGGAGTCCAACTCTCCCAGCACAGCGACGGCGGGGCCTTCGCTGCCTCCCGGCAGGGAGCCTTTGACTCCGGTGAGGGCCAGCCCCTCGCGACAGGGTATGTCCAAGCTGCGCAGGCGCTCCGCCACCAGCTTGCCCGTGCGCACCTCGCGATAGCCGGGTTCGGGATGGGCCAGAATCTCGCGGGCCACGCCAACGATCTCTTCACCCCGGGCATCGATCTCTGCGAACACCCGGTCCTTCAACTGCTGTGCCGAGGCCATGGGTCCCTCCTTGGTGAACGGTCATTCCGCGGTCATGTTGACTTGCGGGGGAGTGTATCACAGGGCTAAGTGGCCGAGCGGGTGCCTTCTCTCCCCCAGGTGCTTCTGTGATGCCGTTTTGACGGCTGCCTCGACCCTTGGCGATGGCCATGCTAGGATGGGCCAACCCGTACACGAGGAGCACCATGCCTGATTTCGTCTACGACCATATACACCTGCGCAGTCCCGACCCCGAGGGTACGGGCAAGTGGTACGAGAACATGTTCGGGGCCACAATCATCAGGACGCCCAGGGACGGGGGCCCGGATCGGATCGATCTGAATCTAGACGGGCTGATGGTGTTCATAGCCGGCCCGCCCGACGAGGGCACCATTCCTGACGGGGTCAACGACCCTCACTACGGCTTGGACCACTTCGGTCTGCGGGTGGAGGACCTGGAGCAGACAGTGGCGACCATGAAGTCCAAGGGAGCGGAGTTCTTCGTGGAGCCTGTTCAGTTCCGCCCTGGCGTCAAGCTGGCTTTTGTGTGGGCCCCGGATGGCGTTCGCATCGAGCTTCTGGAACGCAGCATGCCCTGAGGGGCTTAGACCTCCTGGGAAACTTAGAGCTGCTTGGGCAGGTCTGCCTGTGCTCTCCCTTGTAGCCGGGAGGGCGATCATTCCCTGCCCGCAGGTGCGAGAAGCTGGGGTGTGGTGGGAATAACCAGGAACCCAATGTCGACAGGACGGATAGCATGCGCGTTATTGACATGCACGCCCATCTGACTCCGCAGTGCTTCTGGAAGGCAACGCAGGACGGTGGCGACTGGCACGGCATCACCCGGGAGTTGGACGCCCGCGGACATCACATGGCGGTTGTCGGAGGTCGACGGGGCGGTCTTCCGCCACGGGCCCGCTGGGACCCCGAAGAGCGCATCGCCGAGATGGACTCCCTCGGCGTGGACGTGCATGTTGTCTCCCCCTATTCCGGCTTTTACAACTACCACCTCGACAGTGCCATAGCCCAGGCCACCTGCCGGGACTACAACGACGAGATAAGCCACATGGCGCGGACGTGGGCGGAGCGTTTCGCTGGGTTGGGTTCGCTGCCGATGCAGGACATACCGGCCACCGTGCGCGAGTTGGAGCGGTGCATGGGCCCGCTGGGCCTCAAGGGGGCCATGATCAACGATCACGTAAACGGTCGCACGCTGGACGAACCGGAGTTCATGCCCTTCTGGAAGGCTGCTGAGGAGACCGGCGCACTGATCTTCTTCCACCAGGGGGGAGGAACCGTCGTCAGCCAACGGGCCGACCGCTACCATCTGCCGAACACCATCGGCAATCTGGCCGACCGGGCCGTTACCTTCGCCACCCTGGTGTTCGGTGGCGTCATGGACGCCTGCCCCGACCTGAAGATATGCCTGGCCCACGGTGGTGGCTACACCTGCTATGGCATCGGCCGCATGGACCGGGGCTGGCAGGTGCGTCCCGAGGCCCGCGCGCACCTGTCGCGCCCTCCCAGTGCCTATCTGAACCGTTTCTACTACGATTGCATCGTTTATACCGAGTCGGCCCTCCGATATCTCATCGACAGCGTAGGTGTCGAGCGGGTGGTCTTCGGCACCGACTGGCCCTACGACATGGTCTTCGACTGGCCCGTTTCGTGGGTCCTCAGCTTGGAGAGCATCACCCAAGAGGAGAAGGAACTGATCCTGTACAAGAACCTGGAGCGGCTGCTGGGTATTTAGGGGTGAACACTGCGCTGAGTTTCGCAACCGTGGAGGTGGCGGCGATGCTTGCAGAAATGTATCGGAGGCGGAAAGACAAGGAGTTGCAGGAAGCCCTGGAGAATCTTCGTAGAAACCGCGATGCCGAATGGCGCGCCTGGCTGCAACGGAAAGCGGAAGCGGAGAGGGCCGGTGAGGAATTCACTGAACCCTCCCCAGACAAAGTAGCATCTGGTGCGAGCGGGAACGGGCTTTAGGGACAGTGCCAGCACGTACGATTGTATTCCATCAAGACTCCAACCGGGGATTGTAGCCAACGAGGTATGATTCAATCATGGGAACTTTCTCCGTCGGGATTACGTTCGCTCCTCTTTACGAGGAGGGTGAGCAGCATGATGTCGAAGTCCTGGTCGATAGGGGGGCCACGTTCACGACTTTGCCGGCCGACCTGCTACGGCGCTCGGGCATATATCCCCTACAGGACTGCCCGATCGTCCTGGCTAACGGTGAGGTGGAAGTATGGCCTCTCGGTATGGCCCTGATAGGCTACGGCGAGGAACGATGGCCTTGCCAGGTGTTGTTCTGCCCCAGGGACCAGTACCTTCTGGGTGCGACCATGCTGGAGACTTTCCGGCTGGCCGCAGACCCCGTCAATAAGCTGCTAGTCCCAGTGGCGATACAGGGGCGGGCCCTGTGAAGGCGTGATCTACATCGCAGCTTCGATAAAATCATTAGGGTATCTCGCATCCCCAACATCGTGCTCCTCCTGCTCCTCCCCACCGCTACTTTATTTGCCCTTGCTGTTTTCTACGACACCTTCCCCGGTGATGACGCCCTGCTGCGTGTCCTTCGGATCTACGACGAGCCTCTACGTGGCTTCTTTGCCTGGTTCGACATAAGCCCGGTGGCCAGCCTGTCCATGACCGGCTTTCTGCTGGGGGTATGCTTGGTGCGCCGGTCGGTCTGGGACTCCCTCACCGTGCTTCTGGTACTGCCAGCCCAGGGGTTGGTGATCGTGCTGCCCAAGCTGTTCCTCGGCAGACCCCGCCCTGAAGGGGCCCTAGCCGGAGCCACGGACAGCTTCCCCAGCGGGACGGCTGCCACTGCTATACTGGTGTTGGGGCTGGCGATATACTTCGTTGGGTTGTACGTAACTCAGCCCCGCTTGAGAATTGCCCTGCAGGGAGTCCTGGTGCTGGCGGTGGCAGCCTTGGGGGTATTCCGGCTGCTGGCCGGAGAGCATTACCCAAGCGACGTGCTCGGAGGGTGGTTGGGGGGAGCCCTGGCCCTCGTGGTTCTTGTTGGTTGCCATCGCAGGATGGGCCGGGGGATGCGGGCTGCATAGAGACCCGGCCGCCTCGGAGCGGACTTGGAATCGTGGGAGAGTTTCCATGCGTAGTATCGATATACATGCCCACAATGCGCCTCGTAGCGTGGTCAACATCCGCGACGGGGGTAACTGGCACGGCTTTACCGTAGAGAAGGGCGGGACGACGGGCCGCCTCTTCCTCACGCTCGGCCAGAGCCGTGGCTGGCTCCACCCGATGATGCTCTGGACCACGGAAGAGCGCCTCATGGATATGGACTCCAAGGGAGTGGACGTCCATGTTCTTTCCACGTGGGTGGGGTTGTACAACTATCATCTGGAGTCCGCCATTGGCCAAGCGACCTCCAAGGACTGCAACGACGATATCGCCGACCTGGTCGAGGCCTACCCCTCACGGTTTGCTGGGCTGGCCACACTTCCCATGCAGGACGTGGGCCTGGCGGTGGCCGAGCTTGAGCGTTGCATGGCCGCCGGATTCAAGGGTTGCATGATCAACGACCACGTGAACGGCCGGACTCTGGACGAGCCGGAGTTCCTGCCCTTCTGGGCGGCCGCCGAACGCACCGGGGCCCTGGTCTGCTTCCACCAGGAAAACGAGACCATGGTCAGCACCCGGTCCGGGGGCAAGTACCACCTTCACAACAGCATCGGGAACCTGGCGGACCGGGCGGTCACGTTTGCCCTGCTGGTGTTCGGGGGCGTGATGGACCGCTTCCCAGACCTGAAGGTGCTGCTGATGCACGGTGGGGGCTATACCTGTTTCGGCTTGGGCAGAATGGACCGTGGCTGGCAGACCAACCCCTATGCCCGGGCCACACTGACCAAGCCTCCCAGCACCTATGCCAACCGCTTCTACTACGACTGCCTGATACACAGCGAGCAGTCGTTGCGCTTCATCCTCGATACCGTGGGAGCGGACAGGGTCACCTTCGGGACTGACTGGCCTTTCAACATGGACGTGGACTGGCCGGTATCGTGGATCATGGCCATGGAGAGCCTGTCCACCGAGGAGAAGGAGATGATTCTCTGGAAAAATCTCGAAAAACTGCTTAGTATCTAGGCTACAAACAACTTGCATGAGCAGGAGGACACATCATGGGTGTAACGCGATTGGGACACGTGGGAATCTACTGCGACGACCTGATGAAGATGCGCGACTTCTATTCGCGGGTGGTGGGTCTGACCATCACCGACGAGGACCACGACCTTGGCATCGTGTTCCTGAGCGCCAATCCGGAATGGGAGCACCACGAATTGGCCCTGGCTCGCGTTCGCGAAGGCATGGGAGCCACCCAGTTCGTGCAGCAGTTGTCGTTCAAGATTGATTCGCTGGACGACCTGAGGGACTTCACCCACCGCTTGGAAGCCGAGCCGGAGGTGCGCATTGAGCGCACGGTGACTCACGGCATCTCGTGCAGCGTCTATTTCTTCGACCCCGAAGACAACCGGGTGGAACTGTACTACACCACCCCGTACCACATCCGGCAGCCCTTGGGGGCGCACATCGATGTCGACTCCTCGGACCAGGAGTTGCTGCAGTACTCCGAGTCCTTCCTTGCCACCATGGGGCCGCCTCAGGGCGCCACCCTCT
>JAAXIE010000041.1 GCA_012270525.1 Dehalococcoidia bacterium
TTGACGAACTTCCGCAGGGCGCTCTTCCAATCGGAGAGGACGCTGCCAGCGGGACCGCTGCCGGTGTAGCGCAGGTGGTCTTCGATGAGACCGCGCAGCAGGTCTTCGTCTTCGGCGTCGACCACTGGTTCCAGTGTGACCATGTCGGTGTTGCAGCGGTGCCGGAAATCACCGGCATGATCGAGAACGTAGGCAAAACCCCCGCTCATGCCCGCGGCGAAGTTTCTTCCGGTGGGGCCGAGGACCACCACCACTCCGCCGGTCATGTATTCGCAGCCATGATCGCCCACGCCCTCTACGACAGCATGGGCCCCGCTGTTGCGCACGGCGAACCGCTCGCCAGCCATGCCACGAATGAAGGCCTTGCCCCCCGTGGCCCCGTAGAGCACGACGTTCCCAACGATGATGTTCTCTTCGGGGGCAAACCCGGCCAGTTTGGACGGGAAGGCCACCACGCGGCCTCCCGAAATGCCCTTGGCGAAGTAGTCGTTCGAGTCCCCTTCCAGGGTCAGGGAAACGCCTTGGGCGAGGAAGGCGCCAAAGCTCTGGCCCGCCGAACCGGTGAAGTAGCAACGTATGGTGTCGTCCGGCAGCCCTTCCTCGCCGTATTTCCCGGCCACCATGCCACTGAGGGTGGTGGCAACGGTGCGATTGTAGTTGTGGATGGCTGAGCGTATCTCCACTGGTTGGCGCTGTTCCAGTGCGGGGCGGGCTGCCTCGATGAGCAACGTCTGGTCCAGCGAGCGATCAAGCGCATGGTCCTGCTCCTGGCAGCAGTAGGTGGCTACTCCTTCGGGAACGGCGGGCTTGTAGAGTAGGGGCGAAAGGTCGAGGCCCTTGGCTTTCCAGTGATCGATGGCCCGACGGGGTTCCAGCATGTCAACCCGGCCCACCATCTCGTTGATGGTGCGAAATCCGAGCTTCGCCATGATTTCGCGCAACTGCTCCGCCACCATGAAGAAGTAGTTGATGACGTGTTCGGGCTGGCCAGCGAACTTCTTGCGAAGCTCAGGGTCCTGGGTGGCGATACCAACGGAGCAGGCGTTCAGATGGCACTTGCGCAGCATGATGCAGCCCATGACAATCAGAGGGGCCGTGGCCATGCCGAACTCTTCGGCTCCAAGCAGGCAGGCGATAGCCACGTCGCGGCCCGTCTTCACCTGTCCGTCGGTCTGCACCACGATGCGGCCACGCAGGTCGTTCTCCACCAGCACCTGCTGTGTTTCGGCCAGGCCCAACTCCCAAGGGAGGCCGGCATACTTGATTGATGACTCAGGCGATGCGCCGGTACCCCCGCTATCTCCACTGATCAGGACCACGTCGCCGTGGCCCTTGGAGACGCCAGCTGCGATGGTGCCGACACCTACTTCAGCCACGAGTTTCACGTGGACGCGCGCGTCGGGATTGACGTTCTTCAGGTCGTGTATCAACTGGGCCAAGTCTTCGATGGAGTAGATATCGTGGTGTGGCGGGGGTGAGATAAGTTCCACGCCGGGCGTGGTGTGCCTGACCCATCCGATGTACTCATCGACCTTGTGACCAGGCAACTGCCCACCCTCGCCGGGCTTGGAGCCTTGGGCCATCTTGATTTGCAGGTCGGTGCTGTTCACGAGGTAGTTGGTGGTGACACCGAAGCGGCCCGAGGCGACCTGCTTGATGCGGCTGCTGCGAGAATCGCCGTTGGCGTCGAGGGTGTAGCGGTGGTAGTCCTCGCCCCCCTCGCCAGTGTTGCTGCGGGCATCGATGCGGTTCATGGCTATGGCCATGGTCTCGTGGGCTTCCCGGCTGATGGAACCCAGGGAGACGGCCCCCGTGGCGAACCTCTTCACGATTTCGGAGGCTGATTCCACCTCATCCAGGGGGATGGGCACGTCGGCGTAGCGGAAGTCCAGCAGCCCTCTCAGGGTGCACAGGCGCTCGCTCTCCCCGTCGATCAGGTCGGTGAACTGCTGGAAGGTCTGGTAGTCCTCGGTCTTGGTGGCCTTCTGCAGTGCTGCGATGGACTGGGGGTTGTACATGTGGTACTCGCCGTTGACCCGCCACTGGTAGTAACCGCCGGGGTCGAGAGTCCCGTTCAGACCGTGCCGGACCGGGCCATAGCCGTCCTGGTGTCTTCGGATAGCCTCGGCCTCGATGGCGTCCAGCCCGACACCTTCTATTCGGGAGGGCGTCCAAGTGAAGTAGCGGTCGATAACCTGTTGGTTGAGGCCCACTGCCTCGAAAATCTGTGCACCGCGATAGCTCTGCACTGCGGAGATGCCCATTTTCGACATGACTTTGAGCAGCCCCTTGTCCATCGCCTTGATGAAGTTCTCCTGGGCATATTCGACGGGGATGGAGGCGGAAAGCGTGCCGTGACGGACCATGTCGGCGATGGTCTCGAAGGCCAGGTATGGGTTTACGGCAGCCGCGCCGTAGCCCACCAGCAGGCAGAAGTGGCTCACCTCCCTGGGTTCGCCTGACTCCACCACCAAGCCCACCCTGGCACGAGAACCCTGGCGAATGAGGTGATGATGCACTGCAGACGTGGCCAAGAGGCTGGGAATGGGAGCATGCTCGGCGTCCACGCCCCGGTCCGACAGAACGAGTACCTGGAAACCGGAGGCGATGGCCTCTGTGGCCTCGGCGCAAAGGCTCTCAAGGGCCCGCTCCAAGGCCCCT
>JAAXIE010000201.1 GCA_012270525.1 Dehalococcoidia bacterium
AAGGTAAGGAGCGAGCAGGGCACCTGGTGGTGGGTGGCTGTAGGCGGGGGAACAGCCCTCGCGGTGGGGCTGGGTATCGCTTGGGCCGCCTCTCGTTTATCACGACCTGGGGCTGCGTGACGCTCCGCCATTCGCGCTTAACCGGAGCCACTCGAACCCCGGCCAGCGCGAGATCAGCCCGTCAGATTGCACTGCGGGCTGCCTGCTGACCCGTCGGTACGGATGTGTAGCCAGCGAATGCCGTGTGTGGTATTAGCCACAGGGGATGTTACAAATCCGGGAGGCATGAGGGCGTAGGAGAGGGGGAGACAGCCGCAGGAGCGGAATGGTTCTGTTGACATGGTTTTGGGCCATATGCTAGTCTCCCAAGCGGTATCCGCTTCTAGATGCCATAGGCATTTGAGGCGAAAACCGTCGTCATCAGACCCCAATATGCCGGAAACCAGATAATCGGTTCGAACGTAGAAACCCCGGGGTTAGAGCGTAATGCCCTGGAGGTACGAGGGAGAAAGGGACCCATAGAAGACCGAACTGTGGGAAGGAGGCTGCATGGTTAGAGGAGTTTTCGCACTACTTATAGTCCTCATAGGTATTATCGGGCTTGTCGCCATGGCCTGCGGAGAAGAAGCGGCCCCGGAAGTGACGCCCGATCCGGCCGCGCCAGCCGAACCGGCTGCGCCAGCGGGTGACGTGGATACAGAGACTCCAGCAACTCCCGCGACGCCTACACCGGTTGCTGCTATCCCATCGCCTCCTCCAACGGTAGCACCGGCTACGCCCGTACCCACTGCGATTCCAGTAGCAACGGAAGAGGCTGAGATCCTTCGCGGTGAGGAGCTGGCGGACCTTGCTCTCTTCGGCTGCTGCCAGGATGCGATCATCGAGACGGGCGGGGCATCGCACGGGACATTGACCGTGGCGCATCATTTCACCCTGTCTTCCCAGTGGCTGGACCCACAACAACACATCACTGCCGCCACACAGCAGCACTATGACTACATACTGCATGACGCTCTGATAAAGCCTATGCCACAAGGGCTCATGGCCTATAGCCTGGCCGAGCTTGTGGAGATGAGTTCGGACTTCACGAAAGTGGGGTTTCGCCTGCGTGAGGGCGTGACATTCCACGATGGCTCCCCCCTCACCACTGAAGACGTCCGATGGACATTCGAGAATTATGCCGGCTTTCGGGCCAGCCTGTTCCAAGACCGGCTGGACAGCAGCCGGGCGGATGGCGGCATTGAAGTGGTGGACGACTACACAATCATTCTCCACTTCAACCAGCCCTTCGTTGACTTCCTGAACGTTTACAACGGCGGGGCCAGCGGTATCGGTTGGATTGTGCCTTCCGACTACTACGAGAGCGTGGGGTCTGAGAACTTCACCGCTGCCCCGATAGGTGCGGGGCCGTTCAAGTTCGTGGAACAGGACCCCGGTGCCGAGTTCGTTTTCGAGGCCTATACGGACTACTGGCGTAAAGTGCCAGCCGTGCAGAATCTGGTCATAAGGGGTATAGGCGGGCCTCCCACACCCCGTTTGGCTGGACTGCTTTCAGGGGATCTCGATCTCGCCTACGGGTTCACCGGCCCCATTCTTCCACAGGTCCTTGAAGCCGCGGAATCCGGCGAGCTTCGCTGGACACCGAACTTCTCGTCCTCCTGGGTGCTCTTCTTCCCCAACTATGAGGATGAGGACAGTCCATTCCATAGCAGGAATGTTCGCGAAGCCGTAAGCCTGTCCATCAACCGCCAGTTCCTCAGCCAGCTGGAGACGCAGGGGATCGCACAGCCGTGGGGCAACTGGGTGCCACCGGATGTCCCGGACGTACTGGACCTTCCCCAGGGAACCTATGACCCAGAGCGGGCCTTGGAACTACTGGCGGAGGAGGGCTATGGCCCCGACAATCCGCTGAAGCTGGACGGGTTCATCCCCTTCAACCCGTACCTGAGCATGGGCGAGACCATCATCGGCGACTTGGGGGCGGTGAATATCCAGGTGGAGATGGAGGTCTATGAAGGGCCCGAATACAGAACGAAGCGCTCGCAGGGCCGCGAAGGTTATGATGACAATCGCACCATCCTGAAGAGCATTGGCCTTCTGTCGGGGCCTCAGATGACTACGGCCTTCGTCTACGCTGACTGCCGGTCTGCGTCCTCACTGGTATGTGACGAGGAGAAGCTGCAGCCCATACTCGAGCAGTATGAGACGAGCCTGGATCCCGCGGAGCGGGTGCAGCTCAGTCACGACTTCCAGAGGGCGTTGCATGAGGACTTCCACATAGTCACGCTGTACCTGAATCCCTTTGTCCATGCCATCGGACCCAACGTTTTGCCTGACGACAACACCTACCACAAGTATTGGGACAGTCCTCTGTCCGTCTACGCATATCCTTGGGAAGACTGGGCGGTAAAGGAATAGCTGAAGGGAAAGGAGCCCAGGCTCCAACCGGATCGCAGGTGCGGTATGGCGACAGCTAAACCGCACCTGCGCATATCAGGTCAATCCAGCTTGGCAATTCCGCGGCGAGCAAGGACGCAGAAGAAGGTAAGACGTGCAAAAGTTCATCCTGACCCGTGCGTTCTACAGCATAATCACCATCTGGTTGCTGGTGACCATCATCTTTGGGGCAGTGCGCCTGACGGGCGACCCGAGCAAGATGATGGAGGATGCGGGGGTCGACGCCGACTACGAGCAACGCATCAAGGCACGCTGGGGCCTTGATGACCCTGTGCACATCCAGTACTTCAAATACGTCGGCAACCTGCTGAAGGGCGACTTCGGGACCTCCTTCCACGACAACCTACCCGTGACCGACATCTATTTCGGAAGGCTGCCCAACTCCCTGAAACTGGGATTGGCCGCCTTCATCATATCGATTGCCTTGGGCGTCCCGCTGGGGATGCTCTCAGCCATGAAGGTCAACACTCCATGGGATAACACGGGCAAGGTGTTCGCTATCCTTGGCCTTTCTGTGCCCAATTTCTTCGTTGGACTCATTCTCATTCTTGTGTTTTCCGTCGCATTGGGCTGGCTCCCGCCCATCGGAGCAGGGGACAGCCGTCTGGAATGGTTCGGCCCCAGTACATGGGGCTTCTGGTTCCTGGACTGGCACCACCTGATAATGCCTGCTTTTGCCCTCGGCTGGTATTTCTCCGGAAGCATGGTGCGGATCACCCGTTCCAGCATGCTGGAGGTGATGGGCAGTGACTACATCAAGCTAGCCCGTCTCAAGGGCGTCCCCGAATGGGTGATCATGGCGAAGCACGCTCTCAAGAACGCCATGATTCCCGTGCTGACGCTCGCAGGTCTGAACTTGGTGATAATGGTTAACGTCGCCATAGCCATCGAAGTGATCTTCGATTGGCCGGGCGTAGGCAAGCTGCTGTTCGATGGCATGGTCAACCGCAATTTCCCCATGGTGCAGGGCGTGGTGCTGATGGGTGGCCTCATGATTGTGGTGCTGAACTTCCTGATTGACATCACCTATGCTTGGGTGGACCCTCGCATCCGCCTGTCGAGGTAGGTTAGTAGAATGGCTACGATAACTGGCCGTGTTGGGTTACCCGCCCTTGGACGAGGCGTCCGAGTCACATGGGGCTTCCTGAGGGATGCCCCCACGATTCCCACACTCATTCTGGGCATTCTGGTGTTCGTGGCGATTTTCGCGAATCTAATAGCACCTCACGACCCACTGGCGAGAGTCCAGCCCACTGCGGAAGACTGCCGGCTCGCCTTTGGGTTCGAGAATTGTCCCGCTATCAATGAGCGTCCTCCTGTGGGATTTACCGACAGGCAGGTGGTGGCAGGCCAAGAGCGCATTCGAATCGGCAGTTGGGACACGCCCCTCGGGACTGATTATCAGGGCCGCGACATGTTAAGCCGCCTCATGTACGGGGCCCGTATATCGCTGTTGGTATCGCTGGTGGGCACCCTGGTGGCGGGGGCCATAGGGACCGTCCTCGGAGTGATTGCTGGCTATTTCGGCAAGTGGTGGGATGTGGTCATCATGCGCATAACCGACGCATGGCTGACGCTGCCCACGCTGGTGTTCGCCATCCTTCTCTCCAGCATGAAGGACAGCAACAGCATATGGGACATAGTAGTCATCCTTGCGGTAGTGTTCTGGAGCCGCTACGCGCGTCTGGTGCGTGGCGAGGTGCTGACCCTGCGCGAACGCGATTTCATCCGGCTGGCTGAGGTCAACGGCGTCAGCAAGATGCGCATCATGGCCCGCCACCTGATACCGAACGTGATGAACACGGTCATCGTTTTCTTCACCCTCATCGTCGGCGTGGCCATCATCATCGAGGCCAACCTGAGCTTCCTTGGTCTCGGCATACGCCCACCGAATCCAGCGTGGGGCCTGATGATTCAGCAAGGGCAGGACGCTCTCTTCAAGGGCAACTGGTGGCTGGCGGTGTTTCCCGGTATCTGCATAGCCCTTCTGGTGCTCAGTGCCAACCTGTTCGGCGACTGGATGCGCGTACGTTTGGACCCACAGTTGCGGAACCGGTAAGTTTGAGGAAGAGCGGGACCCTGCTCTCTGGAAGCTCGCTCCCCAAGACTCATCTTGAGGTTGGCGGAGCGAGCTTCCAACCTTTTGCTGCCCCTATTCTTTTCTAATAAGTGGGAGTTAGGAGAGAACCGTGGCTCCAATCCTGGAAGTAAGAGACCTGCAGACCTATTTCTTCGGCTTTCGCGGTACGCGCGTGGTGAAGGCGGTGGACGGGGTCAGCTTCACCCTTGAAGAGGGTGAGACCATGGGGCTGGTCGGAGAATCGGGCTGCGGCAAGACCACAACCTGTCACGCGATAGTTAGGGTGCTACCCGGCTCGGGTCGCATCGTCGGTGGCAGCGTCTATCTCAACGGCGAAGACCTTGTCACCAAGCCCGCCAGCGAGATGCGGGAGATACGCGGACGCCAGATCGCCTACATCCTGCAGGACCCCATGGCCTCCCTCGACCCCCTCTTTTCGGTCTACGACCAGGTTGCCGAGCCTGCCTACTACCACCGCTCCCTGCGTCGCACCG
>JAAXIE010000306.1 GCA_012270525.1 Dehalococcoidia bacterium
TGATGTACTGTCTGGGCATGACTCCTCCTAGGTTGGTCGCCTTGTGGGTCGTCATATAGCGGGCAGGTCGTACCCGATCTGCCAAGGGCAATGTACCACGGCCCCGTTGGCTGCTCAACGACCAGCGCACCCTTCGATGGTACAATCGGCTAGGTTCGGGGAGGAAGATTCACGGCTCCGCTGGTAAGCGGACTTTGAAAAGGAGATGAACCATGGACTTGCAACTGGCGGGCAGGGTGGCCCTGGTTACCGGAGGCAGCGTTGGGATCGGGAAGGCGACGGCCTTGGAGCTGGCAAAGGAAGGGGTGGACGTAGCCATCTGCGCTCGCACCAAGGAAACGCTGGAAGCCGCGGCCCAGGAGATCCGGCAGCAGACGGGCCAGCGAATCATTGCCCTGCCCACCGACACCACCGTGCCGGAGCAGGTCAACGCCATGGTACAGACCACCGTCGACACACTGGGACGCTTGGACATACTGGTGAACAACGCAGGGCGTCCCGGCGGGCAGGCCACCGGTCCCCTTTCTGAGGTATCCGACGAGGATGCCATGGAAGACATCACATTCAAGTTCATGACCTACCTGCGCTCGTCCCGGGCGGCCGCCGAGCACATGAAGCACCAAGGGTTCGGACGCATCATCAACATCGGGGGGTTGGCAGGGCGGAACGTGGGCACCATAGCTGGTGCCCGGAATCTGGCCATCACCCACCTCACCAAGAATCTTTCCGACGAACTGGGCCAGTACGGCATCACAGCCAACGTGGTGCATCCCGGTGGCACACGGACCGAGCGCACCGCAGGGCTGGTTGCGGAGGAAGCACAGAGGCAGGGGATCAGCGCAGAGGAAGCCGAGAAGAGGATGTATGGGAGCACCGCCATACGGCGCATCGTGGACGCCGAAGAGGTGGCGTACCTGGTGACCTTCCTCGCATCACCCCTATCGGTGGCGGTAACCGGCGAGGTCATCGCCGCCGGTGGAGGCGTGGGCCGCGCCCTCTACATCTAGGGAACATGGAGGGGCCTGCATCGCCCCTCTATCACCCTCTGCGGGTACGGTTATCCCGCGGGGTCAAGTTAGACTGTTCCATGCGGAACTCAATAGCTGATATTGGGTCGGGGTCCGGCACAGCATGATGCTTGCTTTCGTAAAGCTCCACCAAGTCCAAGAGGACGCCAAGCTCAACGTCTTCCGGCGAACCCGGCTCTGGGTGAAAAATCTCTTCTATACGTGCCAGGGCGGCATCCAAGTCCTCGTCTGTCCTGATGGACTTTATCGCGTTCATAGCTCTACCCTTTCCACATCGGTCAGAAGCGGTTGCCTACAAATCGTCCCCGCCCAGCCGGGCGACTCCCCTTCATCCCCACCCGGAGGGGGTGCCAGGCAGGGCAAGGCGCAGCTAGAACCTATTCCCCGACGCGCACGGTGCCGGTCATCGAGGGGTGCAGGGCGCAGGCGAAGGGATAGAGGCCTGGCTGGTCGAAGCGCACCGCGAAGGACTGGCCTGGGCCTATCAGGCCTGAATCGAAGCTGACGCCCTCTCCGTCTGCTCCCGCAGTCACCGTGTGGGGGACACCGTCGACGTTGGTCCAGGTGAGGGCTTCCCCGACCCCGACTCTCGCGGGCGCATAGCTGAAGTTCTCGATGGTGGCCATGGCAGACCCTTCAACGGGTGCCTGGGTGTCGCGACCCTTTCTCACCTCGTCGGTGGAGACCACGGGGGGTACGGCGGGATTCCACATGCTGAACACTCCCATGGGGTTCTCATCCCACACCCAGGCATGGATCATCCATCCGTAGGACGGTAACCACACCCCGTTTTCGTCAGCGCACTGCTCGGGTGTAGTGGAGCGGGAGACGGAACCGGGCCCGGTGCACAAGCTGTAGTGCACGTGCCAGTTGTCCAGTGGACCGGAGAAGGCGTCGGGGTGCTGGTCGCCAACCTGCTCCCGTGGCAGGACGAACGAAGTCCCTACCAGACGCCATCCCATTTCTTCGTCGCTGGTGTACATCAGGATTTCGGGCTCCGAGGGGTTGAAGAGACCATCCAGGGCCCTCACGGGGTGGATGAAATGGGCCCCCATGTTGGGCACGTCCTCCGTGGTCTGCAGGAACCCCTCTTCCAAGGCCACCTGGATGTCCTGGTACCTAGCGGTGGAGTCACGGACTGCGTCCAACTGCTCCAGCAACTCTTCCAGTTCGGGGTAGGACATCTGGAGCGTGTCCAACGACCCACCTGAAGGCCCATCGCTGTGAATGCTTTTCAAAGCCTGGTAGGAGACAGGGGCCCGCACCTGTTCGCCCACCGGTCCTTCCACGAGAGTGGTTATGACCTGCCCGCCGACATCCTCGAAGACGTAACGAGAAAAGCCGAAGGCCCCAGCGGCCCCTTCCGGCACGGCTTGGGGAGGGGCGGCATCGAGCCCCGGCTGGGAGGGGGCTTCCAACTGCTGGGGGGCCGATAACACCACCGCCACCGGGGGCGTAGGAGTCGGCTCCTCTCCAGCGCACGCCACGGCGAGGCTGGCTAGCACCAAGAGGGCGAGGCACACGGCGAGCAGGGCCGATGGCAGACGGAATCGCACGTTGGTCGTGGTGCTCATGACTACTTCAATTATACTCGCGCGCGCCTCTTCACCAGGCAGCTTGTGCCCAAGGGACCGGCTTCCCGCGGTGCATCAAAGGGAGACAGGCCGGAACAATCGTTCCGATGTTCGTAGCCGGAATGGCGGAACGTTGGGCATGGTTTCGTATCTGAATCAGAACACGGTCGTAGCTGTAAAACAATTTTTCATATCTGCAACTGTTCCGATTGTTCCGATTTTGCTGGGTTTCAGCTAGGAATCGGTGCGGCATCATCGGAACAGTGTTCCGATGAACGTAGCTGTTCCAGCTAGGGACGTCCTCCGGGAAATGTTCCGATTGATGCCGTTGGGGGGTGCTGCGTACCCGGTCTCTGGCTGGAATTGCGATGAGTGATTCTATTCAACGGCAGCTACTCCGAGTTTGCGAAATAACAGGGCTGGGGTGACCTGAAGGGGTCAGTCCCCAGCCTGTAATCACGTTAGGACGAGAGGACGGGGTGTGTCAATGAGGGGGTGTCGGTGTCGCGCGAGGGTAACGTGCGGCCAGCAGCGTCAACCATGGGGTGCAGTAGAATGACGGGAAGTACCACTCTCGCGTCATCCTGGCTCCCCGGTGTCTCAAGCAGCGGTGTGGAAGGATTTAGTGCGGACCAATGCCCGATGCGGGACGGGATGTCGGTCGTGGAGGGTCAGTCCAAACTGTATCCGATGAACCTGTCCCCATCCCAGTCTTCTTCGATATGGAAAGATACGCGTGACCACCCATCTGAGGACGTTCTGGCAATCCCCTCGCATTCCAGCCGTCGGTTGCTGCGCGTGACCTCTTTGGCGTTATACACCTTGAGGATCTTGCTGGCCAACGGGTCCTTGTTGCTCTCGCTCATATCAATGATCTTAGGGACCAAGCCCCCGCACTGAGTGTCAGCCATGTACCTACGGTATTCCAAACTGTATTCGAAGGACCTGTCCCCATTCTGGGCTTCTCTGAGGCCGAAAGATAGGCTTGCCTCCCTTTCTGGGAACGTTATTGCATTTCCGACACATTCCAGCCGGAAGTAGCTACGCGTGACCTCTCTGGCGTCATACACCTTGAGGATCTGTGGGGCCCGCGGGTCGGCTTCCTCGGCGCGAATGATTTGAGGGACCAAGTCATCGCACTGAATGTCAGACATTGTCTGGTTGGTAGAGTCCCTCGTATCTTCAATGACATCTTCAATGCTACTTTCCATCTTACGTTCAATAAGGTCGCATCCCAACAGGAATGCTGCGAGAACCAAGCCTAACAGGAACCAGCTAACTCGCACGAAGGTCTTCCTCGAACTAGCATGCGCTGGTTATTCTAGCATTTCGCGCCCTCAGGCGATCCGATGTTCTCTGGCAGTTGTGTTAGTCGCAGGAAACTGAGATTCAGGCAAATCAGGCTTTCGCATGGCACGGGTCTTGCGGAGTGCCCCACCAGACGCCTGCGATATGGCTTCCCCCTCTCCTGCATGCTATCTTCCCCTTGGCTTTCACCGCCAGGTACGTGGGATGGCCCGGGGGCATCGCCCCGAACCCCTTCCGTCTGAGACTGGGGATCAACCTACAAGTACCACCGCGCACAACCGCCCATTGGGAGAACCGGAGGTAGCAGGATGACCAAGCAGATCGAAGTCATACATACAGCCGACCGCGACCCGTCCATCAACCTGCCCTATGCCCCTGCAGTCAAGGTGACCGGCGGGTCAACGGTCTACCTGGCAGGCGTGACCTGCGTCCCCATCTACCATCACCATCCGCACCGGCCGGAGGAGTTCGAGAACATACCCGACGACATGGCGGAACAGACGCGGATGACCCTGGAAAACGTGAAGCTGGGACTGGATGCCGTGGGAGCCAGCTTCAGCGACATCGTCCAGGCGACCCGCTACCTGACCAACATCGACGAGCAGGACCAGATGAACGACGTATGGTGGGAGTACTTCGGCGCGCATCGCCCAGGCACCGCCACCATCGAAATCACCCGCCTAGCGGCCCATCCCCGCCTCAAGGTGGAACTGTCGGCCATCGTCGCCGTGGACTAGACGGCTACCACCTCGGCATATTCAGGTGCGGGGGAACTGGCCTCAGGGAACAGTTGTCGCTGCTCGATCCAGCGGTGGGTCTCCTCGTACATCTCGCGGGTGTAAGGCTCGAACACCAGGCGCTCGCCGGGACCAAAGGCCTGTACGTCCACCATGTGGTGGTACTGCTCCGGCAGTTCTCGCAGGTAGTAGTGTTTGTAGCGACTCAAGTCGAGGTCGATGTCCCTTTGGGCTCGCCGGAGGGCCTGGAAGTATTTCGCCACCTCGTCCACGTCGGCGTCCACCGAGAAGAGGAAGCCGATCATGAAGCTGGCGTCCACCACCTTGCGGTAGCCCTGCTGCTCCATTACGTAATACTGGGCGGAGAAGACCTGGGCCGCCTCGACGCGTTTCTGCAGCAGGAGCTCCAGCCTGCTATTTGGACCGCCGACGAATTGCAGCTTGATCTGCCCCACGGGAAGGAACTTCTCCAAGGCCATCAGCGTGGAGAAGTGGCTCCCCGAATGGTAACCCACGGAAACTTCCACATTGGCCAGGTCGGAGGCCGTACGCACCGGCGACTCGGGGGGCACGAAGATCCCGGCGGGGGTTATGGAATAGGCATGGCCCCACATTCTGCCGTGACCCGACGCGGAAGCCATGTTCACGGCCCAGTGACAGGCAGAACTGACCTCCACGTCGCGACCCCGCTGGTAGGACTCGAAGGCCCCGTCCTTGACCTGCTGCACCTGCCCGTCCTGCACGGCGGGTTGCACCGTGGCCATGCCGTGCACGAACTCGTAGTCCAAGCCCTCATCCCTAAAGTAGCCCTTCTCCTCGGCTACCCACTCCTGCAGACGTCCATGGGGTTGTATGCGGAACAGGCTCATAATCGTGCCTCCCTTGCTCTTGATGTCGACTGATCGTGTCAGATGGTCGATGGAGTCAAAGAAAATGGAGCGTCCGCTGGCTACCAGCCCAATGCTTCTTTGATGAAGACGACCGTCGTCCTGTCGGGGCGCCTCTCACTCTCGAAAATGGTGACCTTTCCCATGCTGGACTCGCCGTGTCCATGGGCAGGAGACCACTCCTTGTGCCTGTCGAAGGCATAGCCGTAGGTGCGTGCCAAGGCATCCTCAAGGGTGGGGACTATCTTCTGGGCACCCACTACCCAGACCACGTTCCTGGCCCCGAAAACATAGCTGCTCAGTTGACTGCCGGAAGCACTGGCAATCACGACGTGGCCCGTCTCCGCCACTGCTTGAACGCTACCCACCACGTACTCCGGCGTGGAGCCAAGGGTGCGGGCCAGTTCGGCCCGCTCTTCCGGCGTGGCGGCTGCTTGAAATATCGCGGTCAAACTCTGGTACGCTCCGCCTTCGGCCACGTACTGGGTGAATCCGACGTCATCGAGGGTCTCGGAGGTTACCGCCAGCACCTGTGCACCTTGGGGGACCAGTTCTTTCAGCAGACGAAGGGCTTCATCGCGGCTTCCAGCAACGAGGACACGCACGTTACGGGTTTCCAAGGCTTGGGTCGCACGGGCCACGGCCTCATCGCTGGCCACGCGTCGGGGGTCATCAACAGCCAAATTCACACCTCTGGAACGTCAGGTTACCCGGTCGGGAAGGCAGGATGGGCCAGTGGTGACGCTTGGCTATCTTACGCGTAGTCAACGACTCCAGTCCAGCTTGAGACGGGTCGCTGGCGGGCCGACCGCACGCTACGCCCAAGCCAACGGGTTGCAAACGAGGGGGGTCGCTGGCAGAATAGAGACGCTATGCGACTGGGTGCCTTCGAAATCAACGAACCGCTCCCGGAACTCCAGGACCCTCATGTCATCGCCGTGCTCCGGCCTTGGATCAACGTGGGGCGGGTGGGAACGCTGGCCCTCTCCCGCTTGGAGCAGCACTTCGGTGCGAAAGACCTGGGGCAACTGGCGCGACCGGGTGCCTTCTACGACTTCACCCGCTACCGGC
>JAAXIE010000257.1 GCA_012270525.1 Dehalococcoidia bacterium
CCCTTGAGGTAGGTGACGGGTACGGAGAAGTCAAGCCATGAGGAAGAGTCGGCGCTCCAGGCACCCATGGCGAGGACGACGGTGTCGCAGTGGACTTCTTCTCGCTCGAGCTTGACTCCGGTGACCCGGCTCCCTTCTTTGAGCAGGCCCGTGACACGCCGCTGCATGGACTCAGTGCCTTTGAGTTCGGCGGCGCGGCCCAGGGCCAGAGTGAGGCGATAGCTGTCGAGTTGGGCGAGCTTGGGCTGGTAGGCGGCGCCGAGGACGTTGGGGGTGAGGCGAGGCTCGATCTGGCGGACGTCCTCGGGGCCGATCCACTCGATGGGGGTGTCCTTGGCCTGCCAAGCCATGCCTTCCTTGATCATGTCGATCTCTTCTTCCTCCAGGGCGAGGCGGAGGCCGCCGGGCTCCTGCCAGAGGAGGTCCATTCCGGTCTGCTCTTCGAGTTCGGGTACGGTTTCGACGAACATGCGGTAGCCTTCGAGTCCGAAACGCCAAGGCGCGCCTTGGGGAAACTCGGTGCCGAGCAGGCTGAGAAAGCCGGTGGCGTGGGCCGATGCGCCGCTGCCGATGGCGTCCATGTCCAGCAAGCGCACCCTGGAGCCCTCGCGGGCCAGATAGTAGGCGGTGGCGCATCCAATGATGCCTGCGCCCACCACCACCACGTCGGCTGTGTTCGCCATGGGGACTTCCTCCTAACTAGTTGCCAGCCAGTCGGCGGCATGTTGCCTAGGCGCTGCGCCAACAGCCGGGTTGATGAGGTGCGGGTATGCGTCCGACGCTTTCCAGGAAGCTGTCGGCGATTTTGGGCCCCATGAACAGGAACCGCTTCCGAAGTTCGCTGCGCAACGCTTGCGGGTCGTCGTCCAAGCCTGCCAGGTAACGGTGAAAGGAGCCGTGACTGCTGCGTATTTCCTGGAAGCGCCGGGCGTTCTCGATGGAAGCCTCGATCTTGCCCCGGTGTCGCACGATGGAGGAATCGCCGAGGAGACGGGCGACGTCGGCGGCTCCGAAGGCTGCCACCCGGTCCACCGAAAAACCATGGAAGGCTTCACGGAAGCCCTGCCTCTTGTGAAGAATGGTGCGCCAACTGAGTCCGGCTTGAAACACTTCCAGCAGCATCCGCTCCAGGTATTCGTCGTCGCTGTTGATGGGCGTTCCCCACTCGTAGTCATGGTACGAGGTCATCAGCGGGTCGCCTGCGCACCAGTGGCAGCGGGGCCTGTCGTCGGTTGAGGGGCTGGGTGATGCGCTGGTGGTCAAGGCCTGCTGTCTTTCGTTTTGGGCTTGGTGGCACTGGTCTGCTGCATGAGCTTCCGCACCCGCTTGCTCAGGCCGCGGCGCAAGGCGAGGGCATGATGCAGGCGCGCGCTCTTGCCGCTGACCGTCATACCATAGCGGGCTTTGCGCCGCTTGGCGGCCCGCTTGTCGCTCTTGGTATTCGAGTCTTCCATGGTGTTGGGCCTGTTATTCATGCTTGGAGGGTGCTGGTTCAGGGAGGGCTATAGCTCAGGGATGTGACGACAGGCGCTGGGGCGGTCCGGTCCCTAGAGAACGGCGACGGCTTCTATTTCGATGAGCAGGTCGGGGTGGGCCAAGGCCCTGACCTCGACCATGGTGCTGGCGGGGTAGCTGTCGGAGCTGAAGTATTCACGACGCACCTCGTGAATCTGGGGGAAGTGGCCCATGTCGGTGATGAATGCGGTGACCTTGACCACGTCATCGAAGGTGGCCCCCTCTTCGTCCAGCACCGCCTTGATGTTTTCCATCACCTGCTTGGTCTGGGCCTTGATGTCGCCCACGCCCACGATCTCCCGCTGGGCGTTGAAGGCGACCTGGCCCGATACGAATACCATGTTCCCTGCACGAGTTCCATGGCCGAAGACGCCCCTGGTAGGGGCAAGTTTGGCACTGGTGATAGTGGATTTGGGCATTGCACGTCCTCCTGTTAGGTGTCTGGCGTTTGCGTAGCTGGTGGGGTTTGGGCTGCAGGAGCGGTGGCGTAGCAGCGGGCCCCCGGAGCGCGTCCATGGGGCCCGCCTGCGAGCTTACTCCACGCGTTGTAGGACGCCTATCTGGCCCCTGCGGCCACTCTGCCCAGCGTCTTCTGCAAGAAGGCGACGGTGATGGGCCATGAGGCAATGGCCGAGTTTTCCACGTACCGGTTGGGGTTTGTGTGGTCCATGTAGGCGTGGCCGGTTTGGGAGTACATGTGGAACTCGTGGGGGATACCGTTGGCCGTCAGTTCAGCGGCAATCTTCAGCATATCCTCGGGCGACGGGTTGGGGTCGTCCTCGCCGAAGAAGCCCAGCACGGGACACTTGATGTTCTTCAACAGGTCGAAGGGCGTCGGGCCGGGGTCGCTGCCCCAGCGGGTCATGGTGTTGCCACCGTAGAAGGGCACCGAGGCCTTGAAGTCGTCGGGGTTCTGGCCTGCCATCTGGAAGGCGACACGCCCGCCCATGCAGAACCCGATGATGCCGATGCTGCCGTTGGCCACGTTGTTGGCCCGGAGGTATGCCAGGGCGGCGTTGACGTCGGCAACGATATTGGTGTCCTGGAGGCGGCCCAGCTTGGTCATCCCGTCGTCGGTGGAGTTGGGGTCCTCGCGGTGGTAGAGATCGGGGGCAATGGAGGTGTATCCAGCTTCGGCAGAACGCCGCGTCATGTCCTGGATGAAGTTGTCGACGCCGCCAGCGTGCTGGATGACGACCATGGCGGGATGGGGGCCTGGGCCGTCGGGCGTGCACACGAAGGCCCGCATGGTCTCCCCGTTGACCTGGAGTTGTTCCCATTGTTCAGACATTCAGTTCTCTCCTGCGTTCGGTATGGTGCCTCATGGTGGATGCGCTAGTTGTCGGCGGCGACCGGGGCCCTTTGCAAGGTGCGGGCGAAGAAATCGAGGGTCCGGGGCCATGACGCGGTATCGCCCTCGGCGTTATAGCGCGGTCCGCGCCGGTTCATGAAGCCGTGGTCGGCGTTGGGGTAGGTGTATATCTCGTGCTGCTTGCCGTGCTTTCGCATCTCGGCGTCGATCTTGTCCCTGTCGGCCACTGAGGGGTTTGCGTCGATCTCGCCATAGTGACCCAGGACGGGACACTGGACGTCGGATATCCGGTCGAAGGGAGTGGGGCCGTCGCCCCATGAAAGCATGGTGTTGCCGCCATAGTAGCTGACGGCGGCCTTCAGACCGGGCATGGCGGAAGCCATCAGGTAGGCCACACGACCGCCCATGCAGTAGCCCACGATGCCGATGTGATCGCTGTCGATGCCCGGATGAGCCCGGAGGAAATCGATGGTGGCCTGTACGTCGGCGATGAGATTGGCATCTCGCAGGCGTCCGCGGCGAGTGGGGGCGTCGTCGATGCAATCTGGCGGGTCGCGGTGGTACAGCACTGGGGCGACACCAGCATACCCTGCCTCTGACATCCGCTGGGTCATTTCCTGGATGAAGTCATCCACGCCACCCTGGTGCTGGATGACTATGACTGCGGGAAAGGGCCCGTCGCCTTCGGGCACGCTGACGTAGAGCCCCATGTCCTCCCCGTTGACGGTGGTGGATTCCCAGAAGTTGGGCATGTTGGCCTCCTTCGAAATCTGGTGGACGGATAGGTGGAACTGGTATCTGGCGGCATTCTAGCAAAGGCCGTGTGGGCGGGCAACCGACGAACCGCGGGTAACCCTCTGGCCCTCTCCTTCACCGCTCTTCAGTGCGCCTACGCGCTCCCGCGCTTAGTGGCGTTGCAAGAGACCCTCTGCTTGCTTATAATCTCCTGTTGGAACAGGAAACCCGCTGTGGGATGTTGGAAAGGGGGCAGACATGACGTACATCATCGCGGAGCCCTGCGTAGGAGTTAAGGACGGGGCCTGCAC
This sequence comes from Dehalococcoidia bacterium, assembly GCA_012270525.1. The sequence goes on from JAAXIE010000257.1 coordinate 3,874, forward strand.
TGACGTATGTCCCGTAGACTGCATCTACACCACCGATGACGACCAGCAGTTTTTCATCAACCCCGATGAGTGCATCGACTGCGCCGCCTGCGAGCCGGTATGTCCGGTGACAGCGATATTTGCCGAGGACGCTGTTCCCGGCGAGTGGGCCAGCTTCACGCCACTGAACTACGACTACTTCAAGAACAAGGACCTCTCGACCCTGAAGACTCACCTGTAGGTCTTCCAACCCCGCCCCCTGTATCTGCGGGGGCATGGGAGAGGCCCCGCCAGAAACCTTTGAGAGCACCCGCTCTCGAAGGTTTCGCTATGTTATGCTTGGGGCCGATATTGAGTACGGCGCATGCAGCCGGCGAAGCAGTTCAAGGAGAGGCGAGTCATGCCAGTCATCGAGTCCACCCCGGAATTCGTTTCAAACGCATACCAGCGCATGGACCGGAACCTCAACGCGGTCCGTGCGAATTTGGGACGGCCCTTGGGACTGGCCGACAAGATCCTGCTGTCGCACCTGGATGATCCCAATACCACGGACCTGGTGCGGGGACAGACATATGTGTTCCTGCGTCCCGACCGGGTGATTCTGCAAGACGTGCTGGGGCAGACCGCCATGCTCCAGTTCATGCAGACCCGGCGCACGTCCACGGCTGTACCCACCACGGTTCACTGCGACCACCTGATTCAGGCGAGGGTGGAAGGGGCGTCGGATCTGCGGGAGTCGCTGGGGGAGAACCAGGAGGTGTACAACTTCCTGCGTTCGGCGGCCGCCAAGTACGGGGTCGGGTTCTGGGGTCCTGGAGCGGGGATCATCCACCAAGTGGCGTTGGAGCAGTATGCCTTCCCGGGGCAATTGATGATCGGCACCGATTCTCACACTCCCAATGGCGGGGGCTTGGGATCCATTTCCGTGGGCGTTGGGGGAGCGGATGCGGTTGAAGTCATGGCCGGACTCCCTTGGGAGGTACTGTATCCACGCTTCATTGGGGTGCATCTGACCGGGGAGATGAGCGGCTGGACCGCGCCCAAGGACGTCATCCTGTACCTTGCTGGGCTGCTAACCGTATCGGGCGGCACTAACGCCATCATCGAATACTTCGGGCCGGGCACCAGTTCGATCAGTGCTACGGGCAAGGCGACCATCACCAACATGGGGGCCGAGCTTGGGGCGACGACCTCGGTGTTTCCCTATGATGAACGCATGGCCCGCTACCTGCGAGCCACGCATCGTGGAGAGCTCGTTGGTCTCGCGGAACAATACTCCCACATACTACGGGCGGACCCCGAATGCGAGGCCGATCCGGAACGCTACTATGATCGCGTGGTGGAAATCGACCTGTCCAAACTGGAGCCTCACCTCGTAGGTCCCCACTCGCCGGACAGGGCCCGACCCATTTCTCAACTCGCGCGAGAGGTGCGGGAGAACGGGGAGTTCATCGACCAGATATCGACTGCCCTCATCGGCTCATGCACCAACTCCTCCTACGAGGACATGAGCCGGGCGGCGGACGTGGCCCGGCAGGCGGCGGTGCACGGCATCTCCGCCTCCACCGCTCTGCTGGTCACCCCGGGCTCCGAGCAGATACGGGCGACCATCGAGAGGGACGGCCAGATGCAGTCCCTCAAGGAGATAGACGGAGCCGTGCTGGCCAACGCCTGCGGCCCGTGCAT
>JAAXIE010000136.1:0-2684 GCA_012270525.1 Dehalococcoidia bacterium
GCCCAGCCCCCGAAACCCCCGACTTGCTGTCGATCACCACCCCCGCCTCGATGAGGCCCTCCTTCACCACCGGGGCCAAGGCCAGAATAGCGCTCGTGGGGTAGCAACCAGGGTTGGCGATGAGCCGCGCTTGGGACACCTGTTCCCGGTGCAACTCCGTCAGCCCGTACACCGCCTCCTCCAGGTACTGGGGACCCGGATGCTCAACTCCGTACCACTCCTCGTATTCGTCCACCTTCTTCAGACGGAAGTCGGCACTGATGTCCACCACCTTCAGGCCGCCCTCAATCAGGGGAATGACCGCGTCGGCACTCGCCTTGTGCGGGAGAGCGGAGAACGCGAGGTCGAGACCGTCCTCAAGTTCCGGCTCGATCATCAGGTCAATACCGGACAGATGGGGGAAGAACTCGTCCAGCCGCTGGCCAGCCCCGCTGCGTCCGGTGACGCTGGCGAGGGTCACGTGTGGGTGCAAGTACAGGATCCTGGCCAGTTCGCTGCCAGCATACCCTGTCACATTCACTATTCCGACTTTCACAGTCCCTCCGAAGTGAGTCTTCCGACTAGACCTTGTCGGCTTTGCTCTTCCTGGCCTGGCTCTTTCGGTTGGCCGCCGCCTTGGCCTTGATTTCCGCCTTCTTCCTCGCCGCCACCGCTGCCTCCCGCTTCTTGACCCTAAGTGCTTCCTGCTTCTCAAACCCAGGCCGCGAAGGGCAACGCTCCCACAGGACGCAACGCGGACATAGGGGCCTGGGGGCCTTGCACACCTGCCTGCCATGGGTGATGAGGGCCACGTGCAGGGGATACACCTCGTGGTCCTCGACCATCTCCTCCAGCATGTCCTGCGCCTTCTCCACGGTTGTCTTCGGTCCCACCAGCCCCAACCGCTTGACCACCCGCTCGATGTGAGTATCCACCGCCATGGCGGGCATCCCCAGCGAGAAGCACAGGATGATCCCCGCAGTCTTCGGCCCCACGCCGGGAAGCTCCTTCAGCCATTTCTTGGCCTCGTCCAGGGGCATCTCCCGCAGGAAGCTCAGGTCCAGATTGCCGCACCGCTCGATTATCAGGTTGAGCACCTGCTTGATGCGGGGGGCCTTGATCTTCGCCAGCCCCCCGATGCTGATGCACTCCTCGATCACCTGCACGTCCCCGTTCGCCAACTCCTCGAACGTATCGAACCGCTCCATCAAGCGGGCGAAGGCACGCTCCGAGTTGCGGTCAGACGTGTGCTGCGAAAGTATGGTGAACACCACCTCGCTGATGGCATCGTAGCGCGCTTCCCAAGGGAAGGGAGCGTACTCACCCTCCAGCGAAGCGAGAACCTCCTGGGCCGTCAGTGGTGGCGGCCCCTTGCGGGAGCGTCCCCTCGTTGCGGTTGCTGGCTTTTGCTTGCTGGTGGCCATGCTGGTGGCGAGGGCTCCTCGTATCCGGCAAAAGATACCATGACACAGGCTGTCGTAGAAGACCGGAATGCACGGCAACCACAGCTTGACTCTATCGTCGACCAGTGCATAAGGTATCCCGACCCAGCTGCGGTCGATAGACCGTCAAGGGAAAGGAGATAAGATCCCCGTGTCTCTGGCAACCTGTCTGGCGGAGTTGGAAGACGAGGACGCCCCCCTCAGCTACTCCAACCTCATCGAGCTCTCGGACCTGGTTTCCGCCGAGATGCCCCAGTTCATCGTCGCCTGGAACCAGGTCTCATCCGAAAGACGGGTGCAGGTCGTCGAGCGCTTGGTGGAACTGGCCGAAGAGAACGCCCGCCTCGATTTCACCAGCATCCTCAAGATAGCCCTCGCCGACGACGACCACCAGGTACAGGAGAAGGCCATCGCTGGCATGTGGGAAGGCGAAGACCGCGCCGTCATCCCATTGCTGCTCAACATCCTCGATTCCGACGCCCCATCCCATGTGCGGGCCTCTGCCGCCGGGGCCTTGGGCCGGTTCGCCAGCCTTGCCCAGGAAGACAAGCTCCTTCCCAAGGACGCCCAGTTGGTGCAGGACTCGCTGATGCGCTCCCTGCAGGACGACAACGACGCCCTTGAAGTCAGACGCCGCGCCTTGGAAGCCGTATCCCATTTCGACACGCCACGGATCCACGATTACATACGCTGGGCTTACGGCAGCGGCGAGGAACGACTCAAGACCAGTTCCATCTACGCCATGGGTAAGACCCAGGAGACGGCATGGCTGCCAGCCATCATCTCCGAACTCCGCAATGGCAATCCCTCGCTGCGCTACGAGGCAGCCTGCGCCTGTGGCGAGTTGGGCGAGGAAGACGTGGTGCATCATCTCATCCCTCTCCTCGAGGACGACGACACGCAGGTGCAGATGGCCGCCGTCAGTGCCATGGCCAACATCGGCGGACCCCTGGCCAAGCGCGCCCTCCGGCACTGCCTCCGAAACTGCGACGACGCCATCAAGGAAGCGGTACAGGAAGCCTTGGAGGAGATGGACTTCGAACTCGAACTCTGACACGCCCCTTCTGCATCTCAAACGACCGCTCCCGACCCTTAATCTCGGAACCGGCCTCCATTACAGCAGACCTGACATCAGCAAAATGTCCGCCCTCTCCCCAGAAGAACAGCATGCCATCAACGCCCAGCGGCTGGCCCACCTCGCCACCGCCGACTCTGAAGCCGTCCCCCATCTCATACCCGTCTGCTTCCACTACGACGGCGACC
>JAAXIE010000136.1:2819-5221 GCA_012270525.1 Dehalococcoidia bacterium
AAGCGCGTGCGCAATATCCTGGCCAACCCCAGGGTCGCCCTTGTGATCGATCACTGGCAGGAAGAATGGCACGGCTTGTGGTACGTGCTGGTCAACGGCACCGCCGATCTCCTCTACGAAGGCCCAGAGCAGCAGGCCGCCGTGGCCGCCCTCCGTCGGAAATACCCCCAATACCGCGCCATGCACCTCGACAACAAACCCGTCATCCGCATCACCCCCACCAACATTGTCCGCTGGGGCCACCCCGCTTAGCCCCGCGCTCCCCCCTCCCCATCACCCCCTGCGTACCCATCTCCCGCACCCTCCCCGTCACTCCCACGAAGACGGGGCCCACGGCCCAGACGCTCACACCACTTCATGCCCGCGTCACCGTCACCTTCCATGATTGAGGCGAACGCGCAAACCCCAGTCTCCAACGTTCTGCAGAGGCACACACCACACTCCCCCATGACAACCGCCCATTGACCCCTTCCCACCCCTCCCTGCTACCCTGAATGCAGGGCTCGACCCAGCCCAACCATTCTTCAACTAACCCGGTGGAAGGAAATGCCATGTTCGCCCCGCACCTAACCCAGCCCATGCCCCTTATCTCCCGGATTCCCAAATTGGCAGACCCCCCTGCGGCACACCGCGGCCGATTTCCCAGCTACGAATCAAAGCTGGCACACCAAGAAAATGCGACCAACGCGGCGTGCTCCAGTTACGAAAAAATGATTTCCACATACGACCGGTGTCGCACGCCAGCTACCGCACCCTGCCTGCGAAGAATACGCTGGGTCGCTGGAGCAGCCCTCCATCCCCTCCACGCAACCCCACTCGCTCCTTGTGGTAACCTGTAGACCGACAACCCAGAAGGAGGCCCCGGTTGGCTACCAGCGATGGCTCCTATGAAGTTCTGGTATGGGAAGACGTCAACATGACCGCCCGCGACGGCGTAGTCCTCTCGTCCGACGTCTACCGCCCGGCCCGCGCCGGGAACCCGATCACCACACCCTTGCCCGTGCTCTTGGAGCGTACCCCCTACGGCAAGCGTGAGGCCGAACGCGCCGAGCGCGCCCGCTATTTCACCCGCCACGGCTACGTCGTCGTGATTCAGGACTGCCGTGGTTGCTTCGATTCTGAAGGAGACCTCTATTTCCTCCGCGATGAGGCCACCGACGGCTACGACACCGTCGAATGGATCGCCTCCCAGCCTTGGTGCGACGGCAAGGTCGGCACCTTCGGCACGTCCTACGCTGGCTGGACCCAGACCAGCATGGCCGCCCTCAACCCGCCCCATCTCGCCTGCCAGATTCCAACCATGGCAGGCTGGAACGCCCACACCAGCACCGTCCGCCAGGGAGGAGCCTTCGAACTGCGCTTCATGGCATGGGCCTTCTGGCATTCCGCCACAAACCCCAACAAACGCCTCAAGTCCAACCCAGGAGCCAGGGACGTCCTCGACCATACCGACTTCCGGGACTGGCTTTCCCGCCTCCCCCTCAAGGAAGGACACAGCCCCCTCGCCCAGATACCCAACTACGAACGCTGGCTCATCGATATCTACACCAAGGCCGACTACGACGATTTCTGGCGTCAGCCCGGCTTCGGCGTCGAGGAGTACCTCGAACAGTACTCCGACGTCCCCACCTACTTCGTGGGTGCCTGGTACGACTCCTACACCCTGGCAACCATGGACAGCTTCAAGGCCCTCTCAGCTCACAAGACGGGGCCAGTGCACGCCATCATGGGCCCTTGGACCCATGGCACTTACACCACCGAACTGACCCATTCCGGCGACGTCGACTTCGGCCCAGGTGCTGCCTTGGAGAGCTTCGACGACTTCCACCTGCGATGGTTCGACCGCTGGTTGAAGGACGGCTCCGAACACACGGAAGGCGAGTCGCCTCTCACATTCTTTGTCATGGGCGGAGGCAGCGGCCGGAAGCTCCCCTCGGGCCGGATGGAGCATGGGGGCTCTTGGCGCCACGCCCCCGAATGGCCCCTCCCAGGGACCCGCCGTGCAGACTGGTTCCTCCGCACGGACGGTAGCCTCAGCAGCCAGCCGGGGACGGATCAGGCCGCCTCTTCCGAATACGAATTCGATCCCAACAACCCGGTGCCCACCGTGGGAGGCAACTTCTCGTCGCTGGCCTACGTCAAGCAGCTACCCGCTGGCGTCGACCCCGGGACCGTGCCCCGCGGGAGTCGCACCGAGATGGTCACCCCCAACGGAGGCTTCAATCAGCACGAAGGCCCCCCGTTCTACGGCTCCACTGAACCCTACCTGCCCCTGTCCAGCCGTCACGATGTGCTGGTCTTCCAGACCCCTCCACTTGAACACGACCTGCTGGCCATCGGCCCCGTGGAAGTCGAGCTATGGGCTTCCTCCACCGCCGTCGACACCGACTTCACCGCCAAGC
>JAAXIE010000299.1 GCA_012270525.1 Dehalococcoidia bacterium
TCGGAGCGCAGGGTTTCATCGACCGTGAAGGACGCTACCGTGCGCGGCTCGTCGGCCGTGAGAGCGATGACGACGGCGGTGCGGGATGCGGGGTCGAAGAGCCAGCATTCGGTCACCCCTATGGTCTGGTAGTCGTGCAGCTTCCTCTCCATGTAGGCCGGGGTGTTGCTGGGCGACAGGACTTCTATGGTGAGGTCGGGGGCCAACTCCAGGAAAGGTATCCCTTCTATATCGTCTATCCGGTCGCCCGGCACCTTGGGGTTGCTGAGATAGAGGATATCTGGCTGGCGGGTGCGCAAGGGCTCGCGCTGGATGAGTATGTCCAGTGGGGCGGTGAGGACCTCCCCGATACCGCTGGCCTCAACGAACCTGCTGAGGGCCATATTGATTCGCTGCTGGATCCTCTGGTGGACCCAGGTTGGAGGAGGTGGCATATACATCACCCCGTCAACGATTTCATAGCGCTGCTTGGTTTCGGGGAGATGCAGCCACTGCTCGAAGGTCAGGACTTGGGTTGAGGTGCTCATCGTGGTGCCTAGCGGAATATTTCCTGGAGGTTGAGTTCGAAGCCAGGTAGCAGGTCGGAGCGCAGGGTTTCATTGACGGTGTAGACGGCGGAAATGGTTGGTCCGCCGCTGGTGAGATCGATTATTTCCGCAGTTCCGGCTTCCGGGCTAAAGATCCAGCACTGGTAGACGCCAATTCGGTGGTAGTCTCGCAGCTTGGCGTCCATCTCTTGTCGCGTATTGCTTGGGGAGACGACCTCGATCACGAGGTCAGGAGGGACTTCCAGGAAGTTTATTCCCCGGAGGTCGGCCATGCCCCCAATACCTGTGCGTTGTGTGTTCAGGTACATGACGTCTGGTTGTCGCACGCGCAGGGGCACTCTCTGAATCATCACATCGAAAGGAGCCATCATGAACACACCCAAGCCTTTGCTCCGGACAAAATCCCTTCCACGGACGAATACCTCCTGGGCGATCCATTGATGGTGCCCACTGGGGCCAGGTGGCATGTACATCACCCCGTCAACGATTTCATAGCGCTGCTTGGTTTCGGGGAGACGCAGCCACTGCTCGAAGGTCAGGACTTGGGTTGAAGTGCTCATCGTGGTGCCTAGCGGAATATTTCCTGGAGATTGAGTTCAAAGCCGGGTAGCAGGTCGGAGCGCAGGGTTTCATCGACCGTCAAGGAGGCGACCGTGCGCGGCTCGTCTCCAGTGAGAGCGATGACGACGGCGGTGCGGGATGCGGGGTCGAAGAGCCAGCACTCGGTGACGCCTATGGTCTGATAGTCGTGCAGCTTCAGTTCCATGTAGGCCGGGGTATTGCTGGGCGATAGGACTTCTATGGCGAGATCGGGGGCTATTTCGAGGAACTGAATGCCTTCCGTGTCCTGCAAGCTATCACCCGGAAGTTTGGTGTTGCTCAGGTAGAGGATATCCGGCTGGCGGGTACGCAGGGGGTCGCGTCGCACGAGTATGTCCACAGGGGCAGCGGTCACCTCCCCGATGCCACGGGTCTCGATGAACCTGCTGAGGGCCATGTTGATTCGCTGCTGGATTCTCTGGTGATTCCAGGTTGGGGGAGGTGGCATGTACATCACCCCGTCAACGATTTCATAGCGCTGCTTGGTTTCGGGGAGATGACTCCACTGCTCGAAGGTCAGGACTTGGGTTGAAGTGCTCATGACCGGTGCCACTCTCCGGTGAAGACCTCCTCGGCTGGGCCTTGCAGGTAGACCTCACCCTGGCCGTCCCATTCGATGGTGAGGTCGCCCCCGGGCAGGGTTATGTCAAATTGGTCGTAGGTATGGCCGTGCAGGCGGGCGGCTACGGCGATGGCACACGCACCGGTGCCGCAGGCCATGGTTTCGCCCGATCCGCGCTCCCAGACCCGGGCCTTCATGGCACTGCCCTGTCCCAAGTTGACGATCTCGAAGTTGGTGCGACGGGGGAAGATGGGGTGACGCTCTACCATGGGACCGATTTGATGCAACGGGAAATCGTTGACAGGTACGTCGACGAAGGCCACGGCGTGAGGGTTTCCCATGGAGACGAAGCTGAGAGCCAGGGACTTGCCTCCCACTTGCAGTGGGTGGTCGAGGATGGCTTCACCCTCTGCCAGGGTCGGAGGAGGGTGAAGGCTGACCGGCACGTCCTCAGGCCGGAGTTGGGGGCGGCCCATGGCCACCTTGGCGCTTACGATGCGCCCATCGACCGTCCGGGGAGTGACGGTGCGGATGCCAGCCAGAGTTTCGACCAGCAGGCCGTCTCCCTCAGGGTCTGCTAACCCACGCTCGATGGCATACTTGGCGAAACAACGTATGCCGTTGCCGCACATCTCGCCCTCGGAACCGTCGGCGTTGAAGATGCGCATTCGCAGTTGGGCCGTTTGAGACGGTAACACCAGGATGATGCCGTCGGAACCCACTCCCCTGTGCCTGTCGCTCATGGCGATGGCTAGGGACGGCCAGTCTGTGTCCAACTGACGGGCGTCGATGAACAGGTAGTCGTTGGCCGCGCCGTGCATCTTGGTGAATTTCATCAGTAAAACCCTGGGCCGTTATGTCACTTAGTGTGGGGTGCCTGCTAGCTTGGCATTGTATCACAGGGGGTCTTGCGCCCCAGGAAACGGCGCACCAACCGCGCCGCGTCCTCGTGGGGGTCTGAGGATGCATCGAGCCAGCAGATGCGGGGGTCGTTCAGGCGGAACCAGGTGTACTGGCGGCGGGCCAGGCGATGGGTGGCGTACTTGGTACGTTGTACGGCCTCTTCCACGTCCATCTCACCCTCGAGGTGCTGAGCAAGTTCCCGGTATCCCGTGCTTTGCATGGAGGGCAGCGTGGGGCCGTAACCAGCTTGCAGCAGCCCGCGCACCTCCTCAAGCAGTCCGGCCTCCATCATGGCGTCTACCCGTTGGTCGATACGTTCATACAGGGCGTCGCGTTCCAGGGTGAGGCCGAGAACCAAGGCTTGGTAGCGGGGCTCCTTGGCCGGGCTTGCGGGGATACCCGGTCCATCGCTGTGGCGTATTTCCAGCGCGCGGACCAAGCGTCGCACATTGCGGGGATGGATGCGGGCAGCCGCTGCTGGGTCGATGGAGGCCAGCCGGAGGTGCAGGGCTTCGGGGTCTTCGGATTCCAGGTTGGCCCGAAGGTCCTCGTCCGGTGGGGCTGGAGGCAGTTGCCAGCCTTCCAGCAGGGCCCAAACGTACTGGCCGGAGCCGCCAGCGAGGATGGGAAGCTGACCGGCGGCATGAATGCCGTCGATGGCTTCTGTCGCCCGGGAGAGGAAGGCCGACAAATCGAAGCGTTGGTCGGGATCCAGAAGGTCGAACAGGTGGTGAGGGACTTCCTGCCTGTCTGCTGGGATTGGCTTGGCGGTGCCGATGTCCATCCGGCGGTAGACTTGGCGGCTGTCGGCACTGACGACTTGGCCACCGAAAGTCTTGGCCAGATCGAGGGCGAGCTTGCTCTTGCCAGAGGCCGTGGGGCCAACTACTGCAACGATACGAGGGAGGGCCGGTGGCACGGGCGCTTCCCGCTAGACCAAGCCCTTGGCGTGGGCGGTGGCGCGAACGATTTCGCAGAACTGGGAAGCGTTCAGGCTTGCCCCGCCCACGAGGGCACCGGAGACTGACTCCTGTTGCGCGAAGCTCTCGATGTTGCCTGGATTCACGCTGCCACCGTAGAGGAGGGGTATGTCCTGGGCCGTGCCTGTTCCGAGAAGGTCGGCGAGCACAGGCCGTATGACGCCACCCATGATCTCGTGAGCGATTTCGGGGGTGGCAGCTTGCCCAGTGCCTATGGCCCAGACAGGTTCGTAGGCCACCACCAGACCAGGAATGTTATGTAAGCCCGTCAACGCCCCATGTAGTTGTCGGGTTATGACCTCGGAAGCGCGTCCGTCTTCCCGCTGGGACAGGGTCTCGCCGACGCAAAGGATGGGTCGCAGGGCGAAGTCGATGGCAGCGGATAACTTGCGGTTTACGGTCTCGTCTGACTCGGCGAAGAGGGCGCGTCTCTCGGAGTGGCCCAGGATCACGAAAGTGCAGAGTCCCGAGAGCATTCCGGGTGCGACTTCTCCAGTGAAGGCACCATGCTCTTCGAAATGCATGTTCTGGGCCCCGACCTGGATGCCGGTGCCCTGGACCGCTTGCGCGACGGCAGCGATGGAGACAAAAGGAGGGCAGAGCACCACATCGAATCCGTCGGGCTGGCCAATGGTGGAGGCCACATTCGACGCCAAGCGCACGCCTTCCGCAACCGATGTGTTCATCTTCCAGTTGCCGGCAACGATGGGTGTGGGCATGGCTAGGGTCCGAACTTCAGCAGCTTGCCAGCGTGGGCCGTGGCGAGGGTCATAACATCGCTGGCAGGGAAGGTGCCCAGCGATCCCTGAGCGCAATCGCGTTCTGAGAAGGCCTCGATGCCCTCGCCCCTGGTCCATTTGGAACGGATCATGAGGGGTACGGGATGCCAACTGTGGCTGGCCATGATCGCCGGGGTGGAATGGTCGCCTGCGACCACCAGTACATCGGGGTCAAGGTCCAATAGCCCGGGTATGTGGGCATCCAAGGCTTCCAAGGCGGCCACCTTTGCCTTGAAATCACCATCCTCGCCAGCAGCGTCGGCTGGCTTGTAGTGCAGGAAGAAGAAATCGTGCTCGTGGTAATGCTCGCGCAGGGTGTAGACCTCGTCGGTGAAGGTGCGCCCAGTGGGTATTACCTCCATGCCAGCAATGGACGCGAGCCCGCGGTACATGGGATAGGCGGCGATGGCCCCAGGATTCAGGCCGAAGGCTTCGCCCATGGAAGGCAGGTGGGGCAACTGGGAAAATCCACGCAGCATGACCATGTTGGCCCGGTCCCGCTCCGAGAGCATCCTGGCCGCTTCGTCGACGAACTGCCTCACCGCGGAGGCGGTCTTCGCCCCCTGGGGAGAGAGGGCGCGTGCTTCCAGGGCAGGGACACCGGTCTGTTGGGGGTCGGTCTCGCTGACTTGCTCACTCAGGCCGAACCCTCGGAGGTGTAGCACGAAACGGTAGTCCTGCACCGGATATACCGTGGACTCCACCCCGTCCAGGGTTATGTATTCCAGGACATGGCACAGGGGTGCGCTCTCGGCGGTGGGGATGCGACCGGCGCGCCGGTCGGTCAGGTTGCCGTCAGCGTCCACGGTGCAGAAGTTGCCCCGTGCCGCCACGTCCCCTTCCTGCATGTCCACGCCTATACCCAAGGCTTCCAGTGCCCCGCGCCCGATGAGGCACTTGACGGGGTCGTATCCGAAGAGGGCGAGGTGCCCTGGTCCGCTGCCCGGAGCCACGCCCGGCTGCACCGGCACGGTGAGACCGCAGGCGCTTTCGCGGGCTAGGGCGTCCAGGTTGGGAAGGCTGGCAGTCTCCAGTTCCGATAGCCTGGTATCGGGATGGGGCAGCCCGCCAAGGCCATCGACCACCAGCATCAGTATCTTGGAGGGGGTGGTCACGAAGGAGCCTTTCAGGGCCTCGTTATCTATCGCACTCATGATTGCTGGTATACCTCTACGATTCGGGCGTTTGGGTTTCGTACTTCTATGCTTCGGGGAGGGCGGCAATTCCCGGAAGTTCCCTGCCTTCCAGGTACTCAAGGGCAGCACCGCCTCCTGTGGAAACATGGGTTATCTTGTCGGCAATGCCCAAGGCTTCGACCACCTCGGCGGTAGAGCCACCGCCGACGATCGAGACGGCTTCGCTGGCAGCGATGGCTTGGGCTACCGTCTCAGTGCCGGGCCGGAAGGGGGAACGCTCAAACACACCCATCGGACCGTTCCAGATGATGGTCTTGCAGTCGCCGAGAGCGGCACCGTAGGCCTTGGCGGTGTCCGGTCCGATATCGCCCACACGGAGGGCAGCGGGTACAGAGCGGACGTCGGCGGCCTGTGGCCGGGCATCGTCACCTAAGCTTTCAGCCACCGTGACGTCGGTGGGCAGAAGCACCTGCATGCCTTGGGACGCAGCACGATCGAGGAACGAGGAAGCGTACCCCAAGCGGTCTTCCTCCACCATTGAAGCCCCTACCTCGCAGCCCTGGGCCTTGAGGAAGGTGGAAGCCATGGCGCCGCCGATGCAGACGCGGTCCACCCTGCCCAACAGGTTGTCCAACAGGGTAATCTTGTCGCTGACCTTGGCCCCGCCCAACAGGGCGCCCACGGGCCTTTCCGGCGATGCCAGTGCCCGGTCCAGATACTCGATCTCGCGTTGCAGCAGCATGCCCGCGCACGAAGGGAGAAGTCGCGGGACGCCGACCGTGGATGCGTGGGCGCGATGGGCTACGGCGAAGGCATCCATCACGAACAGGCTTGCCAGGGACGCCAGGTCGCGGGCGAAATCGGGGTCGTTGGCTTCCTCCCCGGCATGGAAACGCAGGTTTTCCAGCAGCAGGACGTCGCCCGCGGACATGCCGTTGACCGCGGCTTGGACTCCGGTTCCTGTGCATTGATCGATGGAGGTCACAGGCCCGCTCAGCAGGGCCCCCAGCCGGTCGCCTACGGGCCACAGGCGCAAATCGTCCACGATCCTGCCGTTGGGACGCCCCAGGTGGGAGCAGAGGATGGTTCTGGCACCATGCTCCCGAAGATGCTGGATGGTGGGGAGGGTCTGGCGGAGCCGATGGTCGTACGAGGCGATGTGCTCGCGTCCCTGTTCGATGGGCACGTTGAAATCGACGCGCACCAGCACCGGCTTGTCGAGCACCTGGACATCTTGCAGGCGTCGCTTAGGCAAGACCGTCCCCTGGTCCGCTCGAATCATCCAAAAGTTGTTCCACCTGCGTGATGGTTGCTTCGCCGACGCACAACTGGTCTAGCAGGTGCTTGGCCCTGCTCATCTTGTGTCGCGCGGTTGATTCCAAGTCGGACTGGTGGTCATGGGGGGTGCCGCTGTTCTTGCGAATCTGCAAGGCTACCCCCAGGTGGGAACCGCACTGGTGGGCCAACTGCTGGGCGTAGTCGTCCCCGCCGGCGGTGAGCACGCCCAACTGGGCGGCGCAACCCATCAGGGAGCCCGTCTTCATCTCGGCCAGGCTTAGGATTCCGGCGAGGTCTTGCTGGCCGTTGGCGTGCGCCAGTTCGATGTGCAGGCCCTCGCAGGTGCGCGCGCAGGCGGCATCCAATAGGCGCAGGGCCGCCAGAACGGTCTGGTCATCGAATCCGTGCTCCTGCAAACGTGCGAGGGACAAGCGGGCCATGGCGTGCAAGCCGTCTCCAGCGTTGATGGCTTGGCCGGAACCCCAACGTCCCTCGATGCGGTTTTCGCCGGTTGCTCTCTGGTTGCCGGTGACAGCGATGCCACGGTGCACCGCGAACCGCTGATGGGCCAACTCCACGGCTGCTGCTGCGGGCAAGGCCCTGCGGTAGTCGCCTGAGAGGCCGTTGCAGATGATGAGACAGAGTCTTCCCCGTGGCAGGTCTCCTGTAGCGCGGCCGGAGATTTGAAAGGCCAGCATATCGTGTAGCAGTTGTACGGGGCTGGCCACTGCCCGTTCCATTTCCCGTTGCAGGTCTGGTCCCAATCGGTGAATCAGGTGAGTGGTCATGTTATGTGGCAATGGCTGCGATGAAGGACTCGATTTCTTCCCATGGCACGGCTCCGGCACGCACCAGAGTCGGGCGGTCGCCCGAGAGATCGATGATGGTGGAAGGAACCCCCAAAGCGGCCTCGCCCCCGTCCAGCACCATGTCGCATGATACGCCGAGTTGCTTGCGGACCTGGTCCGGAGTGCTGGGGTCGGGCCCGCCAGTGATGTTGGCACTGGTGCCTGTGACGGGGCCTCCCACCGCTGCAATGAGACTGAGGGCGAGGGGATGGTTCGGGACCCGCACGGCAACGGTGCCGTGGCCGCCTGTGACGGAGCTCGATATAGTGTGAGCCTTGGGTACGATCAGGGTGAGGGAGCCAGGCCAGAACCGCTCCGCCAACGCGATGGCGAGGGGAGGCACTTCGCTTGCGGTATCTTGCAGCATCTCGGAGTTGGCCAGCAGCAGCGGCAGCCCCATGTCGGGAGGACGGTGCTTGGCACGGAATACGCGCTGCACAGCTTGGGCATTGAAGGGGTCGGCACCCAAGGCGTAGAGGGTATCTGTGGGGAAGGCCACCAGCCCACCCTGGCGGATTCGCTCCGCGGCTTGTTCGATTCTGCTCTCAGCCAACCTCTGTCCCACCTGCGCGGTCGACCTTTGGATAGGCCCCTGACCAACTTGACCGAGTATAGCATGGGTGCTACCTTGGGTCGAGTCATAGGGGCTTGGAACTTTCGTTTCGCATCCAACCCCTTGTAGCCGAGACGAATGGTGCTACAATAAGCTGTACTATGGTAGAGGGACGCACGGACTCCGGCAGAAGGGTATCGACCAGCGACGATCTGGAGGTCTCCGCTTACCTGGAGATCGCTCAAGAGCGGTCGGGCACTCCCGCCAACGGGGCGGAGCCGCGGGGTGCTCATGGCGTTGTGGTGGTGGACTTTGGCTCCCAGTACCGCCAGCTAATTGCCCGACGTGTCCGGGAGATGCGCGTCTACTGCGCCGTAGTGCCGCCCACGGCGTCGTGGGAAGAGGTGGCGTCGGCCAACCCGCGAGGAATCATACTTTCCGGTGGGCCGTCGTCGGTCTACGACCCTGATGCTCCCATGCCCCCAGCATGGGTGTACCAGCACGGGCTGCCCGTTCTGGGGATCTGCTACGGCACCCAGGCGTTGGTGCAACAGCTTGGGGGAAGGGTCGATCCTGCGAAGACACGCGAATACGGGCATGCCATTCTGCACCAGAACGAAAAGGATGCGCCGATCTTCGCCAACCTGCCGCCGTCGATGCCGGTGTGGATGAGCCACTCCGACCAGATCGTGGAGCTACCACCCGGTTTTCGCTCGCTTGCCTATACCGACAGTTCGCCCATGGCGGCCATAGGCAACGGCGACAACATTCTCGGGCTGCAGTTCCACCCTGAGGTGGTGCACACTGCCAACGGGAAGAGTATCCTGGAGAACTTCCTGTTTGGCATATGCAAATGCGAAGCCAATTGGACCCCGGACAATTTCATCGACCAGTCGGTGCGGGCGGTAAGGGAGCAGGTGGGCCGGGGCAAGGTGATTTGCGCCCTCTCAGGTGGCGTGGACTCGGCG
>JAAXIE010000301.1 GCA_012270525.1 Dehalococcoidia bacterium
TCGCACTTCTCTGAACCGTTCTATCGCTTCCCTGATGAAGCTCTTCGAGTGGCGCGGGCTGGTAAGCCAGGCATCCCCTATACGGGCAGCCCGTTCCACGCCCGGGAGTGTGTCCCCGCCCACCCAGACCGGCGGACCGGGTTGCTGTACGGGCCTCGGGGCCACAGTAACGTCATCCAGTTGGAAGTGCTCCCCCTTCCAGGTGACGTGTTCCTCCGCCCATAGTTTCCGCACTACCTCAACCGCTTCCTCCATACGCCTGCCACGGCCCCCCTTGGCGATCCCAAAAGATGAGAACTCCGCGTCCCTGTAGCCTTGGCCCACCCCGAATACGAACCTGCCTTCCGAGATAATATCCAGCGTGGCGGTCATCTCCGCGGCTTCGACGGGGCTGTGCAGGCTCAGCAGGAAAACGGCCGTTCCAAGGGTCATCCCTTGGGCCTCCGCAGCGAGCCGTCCAAGGAGTGGAATGGGCTGGAACATCTGCTCGCTTGGCCCCATAACGTAATGGTGGGAAGCGAAGATGCCATCGAATCCAACTTCGCGAGCCGTCTGCACCTGGCGCAGCGCGTACTTGAACGCTGTGGGGCCATCCAACTCCCTGCTGAAATGGGGATACAGGTCGACCCCGAATTTCATTGCTCTCCTCTCCCGGAGGTCGCGTCCAGTTCCGAGGCCCCTTGGGTCGCGTTGTCTCCGTTTGGTGGCGTCAGTCGCAGCCGCCCCTCCACGGCCGACAACGATGCCTCATCTCCCAGTCCCTGTCCGAGCATACGACCCAACTTGATAGCATTGTATGGGCCTTGGTCCTGGTTGTTGGTGTTGAACAGCAGGTAGACCTCCCGCGCCTGCTCCTGCAGCGAGTGCACCCGGGAAGTCCACTCCCTCAACTCCTCTTCCCTGTAGTACCAGTCGAAGCGCTCCGCGGAAGTTTGAGCCCTCGCTTCCCATGTGTCCCGGTTTCGGCCGTGGAAGCGCACATAGGCTACGTCCGAGGTCACCTCGGCCATTGGGGGAATACTGGAGACAAAGCCCTGGGGTTCGTCCACGCACACGAAGGTCAGGTCGTTGTCCTCCAACCAGTGCAGCGTCTTGTCACTGTCGCCGTTAAGCCAGGTACGATTACGAAACTCGACAGCTACGTTGAATTGGCCGAGGGCTTCCTTCATCCGGAGGATATGGTCTCGATTCTCCGGCTTGGGCGTCACCCACTTGGGAAACTGCAACAGCACCAGCCCCAACTTGCCCGCCCTCGCCAACGGCAGCAGCGCGTCGATGAACCGGTCCATGAGGCCGTCCAGAAACTGGCGCGAGCTCTCCGAGTAGTAGAAGCGCTCGCCTTCCGGCGCAAGTTGTCGCAGGTCCGGTGGCAGCACCCGTGAGGTTGCCCAATGAAGAGTGAACAGCCGGAACGCCTTGACGTGAAAAACGAACCCCGGCGGGGTCCGCTCCGCCCAAGCCCTGGTTGTCTCCGGAGTAGGCAGGGAGTAGTAGCTGGAGTCCACTTCAACCGTCGGAAAGACGGAAGCGTAGTAGCGCAGTCGGGACTCCGCACTGGACGCTCCCTTGGGGTAGAAGGTGGATGCCTTGATAAGGCTGCGGTCTGTCCAGGAGCAGGTTCCTATGTAAGTGCCCATGGTCACCGCCTGAGGCCAGCTTGCCAAGCAGCATTCTACTATGGCAATTACACGCCCCAAAGCCTTCCCTGTTAGTTTCGAGGCCAACTTACAGGCGGCCGAACACGATGCCAATCGGTCGCCTGCTCATAGGCGTGGGCCACCCGCAGGAGCATTGCCTCCGACAACGCAGGACCCATCAGTTGCAGTCCCACCGGGAGACCGTGTGCAAACCCGCAGGGCACGGAGATGGCAGGAATGCCAACGATATTGGCGGGCACTGTACAAACATCACTAAGATACATCTGTACCGGGTCTGTAGTCCTCTCTCCCAGAGGGAAGGCTACGGTGGGAGACGTAGGCGACGCCAGTACATCGAACTCGCGAAAGGCATCGTCGAACTCGCGGCGCAGGAGGGTCCGTACCTTCAGGGCCTTCAGATAGAAGGCATCGTAGTATCCCGCCGAAAGTCCATAGGTCCCCAGCATGATGCGACGTTTCACCTCAGGGCCAAATCCCTGGCCGCGCGTCGCCTCCATGGCACCGGGACCCTCACCCGGCTCCTGGACCGACAGCCCATACTTGACGCCATCATAGCGGGCCAGATTCGCCGAGCACTCCGACGGCGCGATGATGTAATATGCAGCCAACGCATACGCCGTGGACGGCAAGGACATTTCCTCCACCGCCGCCCCCAAGCTCTCCAGCACGCCGACCGCCTCCCTGACAACCCGCTGTACTTCCGGATCTATGCCCTCGGCAAAGTATTCCCGGGGCATCCCTATCCGTAGACCGCCCACTCCATACATAAGCCCACGACTATAATCAGGCCGTTCGCCGGGTATTGATGTGGAATCACGGATATCGTGTCCCGCTATGCAGTCTAGTACCGTGGCGCAGTCCGCAACATTTTGGCTGAGAGGGCCAACCTGGTCCAGTGAGGAAGCGTACGCCACCAGTCCCCAGCGACTCACCAACCCATACGTGGGCTTCAGCCCTACAATGCCGCACATCGCGGCCGGTTGGCGCACGCTGCCCCCGGTGTCCGATCCCAAGGCATAGACGCACTGCCCAGCAGCTACGGCGGCGGCCCCCCCTCCGCTGCTACCTCCAGGCACCCGGTCCAAGTCCCAAGGATTATGTGTGGGATGAAATGCCGAGTTCTCCGTGGACGAGCCCATGGCGAATTCGTCCATGTTCCCCTTGCCTAGTAGCACCGCATCCTGCTCATAGAGCCGTTCCACCACGGCTGCATCGTATGGAGGCACAAAGCCCTCCAGCATCCGCGACCCGCAGGTCGTGACCACCCCGCGGGTGGATAGGAGGTCCTTGACCTGCATGGGCACGCCAGTCAGTGGCCTTCCCATACCCGCGGCCAGCCTGGCGTCGGCACTTCTGGCCTGCTCTACGGCAAGCTCAGCGGTGACGGTGATGAAGGAGCTGATCCCAGGTTCCAGACGATCGATGACATCCATGTAGGCCCGTGTCAGCTCCAGCGCGCTGACCTCTCCGCGCTCCAGCAACCGTTGGCACTGCCCTATTGTCAGGTGCGAAAGGTCGTCCGCCATCACTGGAGCCGCTACTCGTGGATGACCGCACCGACCCGGAACTGGCCTCCCTGGTGCCTAGGCGCGTTGGCCAAGACCTCATCCACAGTCAGCGACGGGGCCGTATCGTCTTCTCGAAGTACCCGCGTCAAGTCGGCAACATGGTACGTAGGCGGTACGTCCTCGGTATCCAACTGGTTCAACGCCTCGAACTGCAGCAGGATTTCAGACAACTGCTGGGCCATTTCATCTAGCTGCGACGGACTCATCGAAAGCCGGCAGAGCTGTGCGATGTGTTGCACTTCCTCCCGCGACAGGGCCAATGGTGTCTCCTGACAGAGCCAGTTGCGCTCAGTCTATCAGACCGGCGCGACGGGCCTCAACGAGTTAGGTCCCGTCACGGTCCCGTGACAGAGTCGGCCGTGAGTACGTAGGATACAGCCTGACGGGTCTTGGGAGCCACAGGAGCGATTACAACCACCACACGGTCCCGCTCCGCCCAGGCCTCCAAGAGAAACCTGCCCCGGTTGCGTTCGTCAAGCTCCATCCTGCTGACTCGCAGTCGTGCTCCTGTCTCCACCACCTGCACGATGTAGTCTTGCCTCACCCTGTTGGACGTACGGACAAAGCCTTCGGTCACCCAGCCAGTGTCTTGCAACGAGTCCTCAAATCCGATCTCCGGCACGGCTATGTCGTCTACGCAGAAACCGCTGCCGTTCACGCTATCGTCGGTCACATAGTGGAAGCGTATGTCCGCTACTTGTCCGGCGTACGGGGACAGGTCCGCGTGCGCTCTCAACCAGCCTTCGGTCATACCGGTATATCCGTGACCATAGCTGTTCCCAGCCGGATCATAGGTTGTCGTTCCAGTGGCGGGCAGCACGTCCCACGTGGTTCCGCCATCAGACGAAGCTTCCACATACCCGTAGTCCCAACCCTCTTCCAACTCGTACCAGATGCGGAAACTCAAGGACGCGGACTGGACTGCCGAAAGATCAACCTGCCGCGTGAGGGTACTGCTAATTGAATCGCCACGATTGCTCCACCAGCACCCGTCGGGGTCAACACTGGTGGGTAGCAGGGGCGTTTCGTCTACCCCTTGGAACCGGAGCATAGCTGCCCCCTGAGGATGTGCCAGCTCCACATACTCAGCGGAATACTGTTCCAGGTCGGACTTCCTCGTTCCTCCAATACCCACCTCAGACAGCTGGAACACGGACACGTCGATGTCCTCGTATCCATAACGCCTATCGCCGGACTCGTCCAGCAGACTGGCCACCAGCCAGTCTCCAAACATCTGGCTGAAACTGGACTCGCCTTCCAGAGAACGCAGGTAGGCATCGACGCCAGCTACGCCGTTCGCCGGTTCCTCCGCCAGTCGTATCAGGTCTTCAGGACCGTCGAGGCGTTGAGCCAGATACTGGAAGAACAGCATGCTATGGGCATAGTTGGCACCCGACAGGGGAGTTAGAGGCCAGTTGACCAATGACGGCGTGGCGGATGGCACCTCTACGTACGGTCGGCCATAGTTGTATCCCAGTAGGTCGGTGCTCAACTCGGCCATTCCCTCGGAGACCCAAGTTTCCTCGCTGGGGTCGGCAGCCCACGCCACGGCGTGGAACAACTCATGGGTGAGCACCGACAGGTAATCGGCTGAGCCAACGGACAGATGCTCAGCGTTCATATACAGCATCTCCCGCTGGTTGCTCGAGGAGTGCACCGCAACCGGGTATTCGTCGGCTGAACTGAAGTAACCCGCTATCCCACCTCGCAACCTACCATTAACGATGGTCATACGGGGGTCCCCATCTACGCCGGGTTTCCACTCCGTGCCCCAGAGGGCCGTCGTCCGCGGATATATGCTGGTCTCGAAAGCATCGGCAGCCCTGTCCAAGTCTTCGTCGTCAACCATCAACCCTCGCTGGACATACCAGTAAGCATTCGGGCTGATGTGCCTCAGCACAAAGTCCCGCGAATACACCCGCACCGGCTCCAAGGCTGTGAGCCAGAACTGGTCTACGCGTCCGACCGTCAACGCACCCTCTGTAGGCCCAACGATGGGCTCAATACCCTCCGCTGTCTTCAAGCGTAGAGAACGGGCCAACTCCATTAAGTCCCGGTCCGGGGCATCAGGAAAAGAAGAATGGATTTCCGGCAGTGCGGGCGAAGGGTTTCCGGTTTCATGCCCCGTGGTCTCCGGTCCGGGTGCACCGGCTACTGCGAGCGGGGGAGTGGGCCGAAGGATATGGGTCTCTTCTGTCGGTACCGGCCCGACATCCTCTGCGTTCCCTACCCCCGGAAGAGACGACCTCACCGCAATGGTAGGAACTGGGGAGGGATCTCGCGCGTCTGCGGCCGCAACCCGCGGACTCGAAGTTGGCGCTTGCGTGATGCTTCCTTGCCGTTCGCAGGCCGCCATACCCAGAAGAACCAGAGCGACAAGAAGCCACAGCCGGAGGTGCATCGGCACTATTCAGCCGGAGTTGTAACGGTTCATCGCTTCGTCGATGCCGTCCTGGATGACACAGATCACGGCCTCCACCGCCCGGTTGGTGGCATCATGCATCACCCTACTCTCCTCGCCTGTGAAGGAGCCAAGCACAAACGAGATATCGTCTTCATCAGGCCCTGGCTTCCCGATGCCCACCCGCAGGCGCGGGAAGCCTTGAGTGGAGACTGCCCCAATGATGGACTTGAGACCGTTATGACCCGCAGCGCTTCCACTGGGGCGTATGCGGAGCCTCCCTGGTGGTAAGTCCATTTCGTCGTAGACAATGAGCAATTGCCTGGGCGTCGCACGAAAGCGGTCGAGCAGGTAGGTGATGGCATCACCGCTGCGATTCATGAAGGTGCGGGGCTTGGCCAGCACCACGTGATGCCCGTCGACCTCGCCCGCACCCACCACCGCCTTGGCTCGGCGTTGAGACACCGCAATGTTGCAAGCCTTGGCCAGGCGGTCAAGGATACGGAAGCCCACGTTATGCCTGCTTGTGCGGTACCGCATGCCGGGATTTCCCAGCCCGACGATAATCCACAAGTCCGAACCGGGCACCAGCGCCACCGCGTTACACGTCCTCCGCTTCGAGACCCACCAGAGCCAGCAGCTGCCCTTCGTCCAGAATCTCAGTGCCCAAGCGTTCGGCTGATGCCAGCTTCGAGCCGGGGTTCTCGCCGAGCACCAAATAGGTCGTGTTGCGCGATACACTGGAAGTCACCGCACCCCCCATCTCCCGCACCAAGGCCTCAGCCCTGGCACGACTTAGGTTGGGTAGCGTCCCCGTCACGCAAACGGACTTGCCCGAGAGAGGCAGGTCAGACGCTGGTTCGGGTTTCGCATCCTGGTACAGAACGACCCCTGCCTGTCGCAGACGCTCGATCACGTCCAGGTTGTCTTGCACCAGGAAATAGGCCCGGATGCTCTCTGCGATCTTCGGTCCGATGCCCGGTATCTGCGTCAGCTCCTCCGCGGTGGCTTGGCCTAACTCGTCCAGCGATGAGTACGTCTGAGTGAGGAGCGCGGCCACCTCCGACCCTACATGCAGTATCCCGAGAGCAATGATGATGCGCTCCAAGGGCCTCTCTTTGCTCTCTTCCAGGTTGGTCATCACCCGGGTTGCCAGCTTGTCGCCCATGCGATCTAGGGCCACGAGCTGCTCCTTCCGCAGGTAGTAGAGATCGGACAACCTGCTTACCAAGCCAGCCTCAATGAGAGCCAAGCACCACCGCTCCCCCAAACCATCGATGTCCATCGCCCCCTTGCCCACGAAATGCTTGAGCAACTCGAAGAACTGGGCCGGGCACGAGACGTTGGGACAGCGATGCATCGCATCCGCGTCGGTCTTCACCACCAACGTGCCACAGATGGGGCACTGATCGGGCATCTCGAATGGGACTTCTTCGCCGGTACGTCGCCCCTCCACTGGCCCAATCACCTGCGGGATGACCTCGCCGGCGCGCTCCACCCACACCCAGTCGCCTACCCTTATGTCTTTGCTCCTGATGTCCCCCTCGTTATGAAGAGTGGCCATCTTGACCGTCGCGCCCCGAATGTTGACGGGCTCCAGCACGGCGTAGGGATTAAGGCTCCCAGTCCTTCCCACGTTTATGCCGATGTTGATGAGACGAGTGATGGCTCGTTCCGCTGGGAACTTGTACGCGACGGCCCATCGTGGCTCGCGTCCCACGAATCCAAGGGCTTGCTGGTGACTGAACCGGCTGATCTTCACCACAACGCCGTCGGTCTCATAGGGCAGGTCCTCCCGCTTCTCTACCCAACTGCGGTAGTAGTCCTCCACATCCTCCAAGCTGAAGCATCTCTCGTTGTTGGGGTTGATGCGGAGTCCCAGCTCTCTCAGATGGGAAAGGCTGTCCCAGTGGTTGTCGGGCATCTCGCCACCCTGCACCGTGCCTGCTTGGTAGATGAACACCTCCAAGTGACGCGACGCCGTGACTCGCGGGTCCAGCTGCCGAATGGAGCCTGCACCCGAGTTCCGGGGGTTGGCGAAGGTCGGCTCACCTCTGGCCTCCCGCTCTTCATTCAGCCTGCGAAAAGCATCCAGAGGCATGTAGACTTCCCCACGCGCTTCAAACACGGTCGGCGCCCCTTCCCTGAGGGTCAAGGGTATTGCCCTCACTGTACGCAGGTTCGCCGTCACATCCTCGCCACGGTTGCCGTCACCCCGTGTCGCCCCCCGCACCAAGCTTCCGTCCTCGTATATGAGGGAGACGGCCAGCCCATCGATCTTCAGTTCTGCCACCATATCGAAACTATCGTCATCCAGGAGATTGGAAGCGCGCCGGTGCCAAGCCCGGAGGCCGTCCATATCGAACGCGTTGGCCAAGCTCAGCATGGGGGTCCTGTGCTCAGCTTGAGGGAACGACTCCAGCGGCTCCGCGCCAACTCGCTGGGTGGGTGAGTCGCTGGTGACCAACTCAGGATGGGCTCCTTCCAGACAGCGCAACTCCTCCATCAGTTGGTCGTAATACGAATCGCTGACCTCTGGATCGTCCAGGACATAGTAGCGGTAGTTATGGTGATTGATATCCCGGCGAAGGGCCGCGACCCTCTCGGTGATGGCACCCTCTATCATGTTTCTTGGTCCTCGAACGCCCATCCATATTGTTCCTGTGGCCGATCGTATAATAGCATCTGCCTCTCTGGTGACAACGAGGCTGGTTTCCAGGTACCGGCTTCAGCGTCATTTGGAGAAGCTGTTCCAGGGGAGACCCATTCCAGGTCTCGCCCAGGAGGAGTCGACTGAATGGCTGATTTGCGCCCCTTTCGGGGGCTGCTGTACAACACCGAACAGGTCCCAGACTTGGCGCAGGTGGTGTCGCCCCCTTTCGATACCATACCGCCGCTCCTCCAACAGGAGTTGCACCAGCGCAGCCCTTACAACGTCGTGCGCCTCGAAGCAGGCGAACTGTCCTCCTCGGATACAACAAAGGACAACCGGTACACCCGGGCAGCAGCTACGTTCCGCGACTGGCAGGCCAATGACGTGCTCGTACGGGACTCGGATCCCGCCTTCTACCTGCTGCGGCATGATTTCACCCATGCAGGGAGGCTGCGCAGCCGGCTCGGTCTTGTCGCCTCTGTGCGTCTGGAGGAGTACGACCAACGGGTAGTGCTGCCTCACGAGTTTACCGGTCAGCGGGACAAGGACGACCGCCTGGCACTTATGGAAGCCTGCCAAGCCAATTTCAGCCCCATCATGGTGCTCTACCGTGACTCCGAGGGGCGCATGGACTCCGTCTTCCAGCGGGCCGTACAGCACGATCCAGCCCTCAGAGCCTCCGGTGCGGATGGACAGGACTACGCCCTGTGGCGGGTCCTCAACCCAGACGACATCTCGGAAATACGGCGGACTATGGCCTCGATGCCCCTGTACATCGCCGACGGGCATCATCGCTATGAGACAGCCCTGCGCTACCAGCAATTGCATCCTGCTACAGGAGCCTCGGAGGCTTCCAACTACATGATGATGGCACTGGTGGAGTTCCAGGACCCAGGGCTGATGGTGCTGCCCTACCACCGCATCATAGGACCCTTGGATCTGGGTCAGTTGGACGCAGTCTGGTCAGTGTTTCGAGAATGGGGCGAGATTGTCCCAGCCCCAGCTATCGACGCAGCAGGCTTGGAAGCGGAAATCGAGGCCCAAGGGATCGATGGGCTGACAGTGGGCCTCTTGGGGCCCAGGGGGGACGGTCCCTACCTGTTGAAGATCCGGCCCCGCGCGGAATTCCCCTCCTGGGGACCACTGGCTGAATCCGAGCCTTGGCTGCTGGAAGAACGAATTCTGCCACAAGCCTTTGGGGACTCTCTGGAAAGCTGCTTGAGCTACGTCCACGACGCTGGGGAAGCAGCGGCCCTGGCCCGTTCAGATACCCCCCATATCGCCCTGTTCCTCAAGGCCTTCCCACTGGACCTGTTCCAGAGAATCGTGGACACAGGGCAGAGGCTACCGCGGAAATCGACCTTCTTCTATCCCAAGTTGCCCACCGGGCTGGTTATCAACTCGCTGCAAGGGTCGCTCTAGGCCCAGTCGCTACGAACCGCCGCGCTCCTCTATGTCGGCCATCGCCATGTCAGTGATGGCCCGTTCCGCGACCTTGCTGTATTCCGCTATGAACTGCTCCAGACGCCTCATCTCTCCGGCGGTCTCGTCGTTCGTCGTACCAGCGGACCCCGTGCCCTCTCTGAGTGCCCGGAGGGAAGACTTGGCATCTTCCACTTGGCGAGTGACTTCGAGAGCCTTGAGCTCCTCCTCGGCCCGCTTCTTGATGGACAGGATGCGCTTTCTGTTTGCCAAGGCGTCGGCCAGACGTTCTTCCACTTCCCCCATAGCAGCCAGAGACAGGTCGATGGGGGCACGACCGTAGATCGCTTGGCGTGGCAGGCGCTGTTGTTGTAGCCGGAACTGACGTATCTGCTGGTCCAACTGGGTCTCGCGGTGGTGTATCTCCGCCAACACCAGCCTCAACCGGGCCATGGCTTGGTTCATCTCTACCATAGCACCGCCTACAAACGCACTACCTTGGCCGCGTCGATGTGGGGTACAGCCCGTATCTCGTCCAGCACCCTGGGGCTCACTGGATCGTCCAGCCCAAGCACCATCATGGCCTGTCCCCGGATATCCAGGCGGCCTACTTCCATGAAGGCGATGTTTACGTCGTTTCGTCCGGTGATGGTCCCCACCGCCCCGATCATGCCTGGCTGGTCGGCATGTTCAATGAAGCACAGGTAGGGCACCGAGGGTACCAGGTCCAGCCAGTACTGGTTGACCCGCACCACATGAGGCTGCCCGCGCATCGAAGTACCGGCGATGGTGGTTTCCCCTGCACCGGTCCTTACGGTGAGCGTGAGGAGGTTACCATACTCCTGCGCCCGGCCGCCCTTGCGCTCCGATACCTGCAGCCCACGTCGCTGCGCCGTCAGGTTGGCGTTGATTTCGTTGACCCGCTCATCAGTGGTCGGACTCAACAATCCCACCAGCGCCGCGGCTCTGAGAACTGCGGTGTCATGTTCGGCTATCTCGCCTTCAAAACCCAACTCGATGGACTGGAACTGTCCCTCGGCAAGATGCGTCACCAGCTTACCCACGAGCTCCGCCACCGGGAGAAAGGGAGCCACCACCCGGTTGACCTCTGGCGGTACGAAGGGAGCGTTGACCGCGGTGCGCGCTGGTTCGCCTCGCAGAACGGCCAGCACCTGCTCCGCCACCTCTACAGCCACCTCGCGCTGCGCCTCTTCGGTGGAACCGCCCAGATGAGGCGTCACCACCACCCTTGGATGCCCCAGTAGAGGACTCTTGCCGGGAGGTTCGTCGGCGAACACATCCAAGGCCGCTCCTGCCAGCGTCCCCTGATCTAAGGCGTTGGCCAAGGCATCCTCGTCTACCAAGCCTCCCCGGGCCACGTTGATGAGTCGTGCCCCCGGTTTCATCTTCTTGAACTCCGGGGCCCCGATAAGAGCCCGCGTATTCTCGGATAAGGGGATGTGGATCGTGAGGAAATCGGAACCGGCCAGTAGGGCGTCGAGGGGCAGGAGGTGTACGCCCATAGTGGCAGCATATTCGGGCGAGACAAAGGGGTCGTAGCCCAGTAGCCGCATGCCGAAGCCTTGGACCCGGCGTGCCACTTCGGAGCCAACACGCCCCAGACCTACTATGCCCAGCGACTTGCCTCGCACCTCCACGCCCATGAACTCCCGCCTAGCCCACTTGCCTTCGCCCATGGACTGGTGGGCTTGGGGTACGTTACGGGCTAGGGCCAGAATCAGGGCCACCGTGTGCTCTGCCGCCGCCACGACGTTGCCCGAAGGCGCGTTCACCACCGCGATGCCTCTCGACGTGGCCGCGGCTACATCTATATTGTCCACGCCCACACCAGCGCGCCCAACGACCCGGAGCCTCTCTCCATTCTCGATAACCTCAGGGGTCACTTTGGTCTCGCTGCGCACCACCAAGGCGTCATAAGAGGGCAGCAGGGCAGAGAGTTCAGCGCGGGACAGCCCAGGCCGAACGTCCACATCGGCTTCGGCCTCCAGCAGCTTCAACCCCTCGGGAGCGATGGGGTCGGACACCAGAATTCGGGGCCTCTCCACTCAGGCCCCCGCCGTGCCCACGGGGCGGTAGCCTGCCTTGAATAAGCCACGCTCTAGGGCGTTCAGCGCGACTTGCAGGTCATCCTCATCCACGTAGCCCATATGGCCCACCCGGAATATCTTGCCTTCCATTTTCCCCTGCCCCTCGGCCAGAACCACGGCATCATCGACGCGCAATTGCTCCAGCAATTCTGGCCCGTCTATCCCGTCAGGTGTCCAAACGGCGGTAACGGTGTCCGACGCGAACGCCGGGTCAGCGAACAGTGAAAGACCCATGGCCTTGAGCGACTCCCGGATAAAGTGGGCCAGCCGGGCGTGGCGACGGTGCACCTGCTCCATGCCCTCCTCCAGCATCCGGTCCAACGCCACGTCCAAACC
>JAAXIE010000039.1 GCA_012270525.1 Dehalococcoidia bacterium
CGATGATGTAGTTGTAGACACCGGGGCGTTGGCTGCGGGCTTCGTGGGCCAGCGACACTCCCAGGTCCAGACCAGCTTGCACGTTGGTGCTGTCGTGGGGTTCCAGTTGCGCGATGGAGTCTCTCACGCGGAGGGCATCGGGCGGGCTGTGTTCGACGGTGCGGTCGTGGAGCACACCGTCAGTGAAATGGACGACAGCTATGCGGTCTTCGTCTCCCAAGCTCTGCCGGACAGTTTCCGCGGCCCTCCTGGCGATGTCCACACGATCGCCCCAGCCCATGGACCCGGAAGCATCCAAGACCAGGGTTACGTTCAGGGGCCTGTCGTCTGAGAGTTCAGGGGCTTGGAAGGCAATGCGCGCGAGGTGCTTGCTGTCGTCCAGCGGATGTTGGTACAGGTCGCTGGTGATGGCAAAGTCGCGGTCGCTTCGGGGAAGGTCGTAGTGGTAGTCGAAGGCGTTCAGCCATTCCTCGGCGCGGACAGAGGAAGGATGCACCTCGTAGCCGGAACGGGCCCAGGTCAAAGCCAATTGGAGGGACGTGCGGTCAGTATCAAGGCTGAAGGTGGAGAGGTTATCCTCGGAGGCCTCGACGACGGCCTGCCGCGGGTAGTCCCGGAACGTGGTATCGGGTGGAGGGATCGGATTGGGAGCTTGGGCGGAGACGGTTGGAGGAGCCGGACTCGGCGCATAAGCGGAGACGGTTGTGGGTGCCGGCTCGAGCCTATCGGAACCCGCCAGTCGCTCTCCCAAGGCCTCCCATTGTTCCGGCCCTGCATAGTCGTCTATCATCAAGGACCTGGAGTCTCCTCCCTCGATGATCAACGCCAAGGCGACCCATACGGCGACGAGGGCGATGAGGGCCGCGCCCAGAAGGCCAACTGCTATAGGGTTCAGCCTGACGGAGCCGAGGCCATTGACCAAGCGGGAGAAGAAGGACGGCGATGAAGGGTCGGCCATGCGGGTTTCCAGCCACTGCCATGGGTCGCGGGGGGCGCGGAGGAAGGCGGCTTCCGCTTGGAAGTGCTCGATGAGGACCTGCTCCATTTCCTGATCGAAGACCAGGTCCTGGTTGCGGTCTGGTTCCGCCGAACTGTTCCGGGCCATTCTGATGACCTCCTTGTTGGGCTTACTGGGCTTACCGGGCAGCGGTCTAGGGACTACGAGGCGGCTATGACTCCTGGAAACCCGATGCATCCAGTCGCTGGCGCAACAGGGCCAAGGCGCGGTGCAGTCGAGATTTGACGGTGCCTTCACGCAGGCCCAAGGCCCGTGCTGTTTCCGGTACCGTGAGACCGGCGAAGTAACGCAGGGCGACAACCTGGCGGTGTTCCGGGGTGAGGCTGGCCATGGCTCGACGCAAGGCGAGGCGGTTTTCCAGGGCGTCCAGGGAATGTTGCGGGTCGGAGGCCTGTGGTTCGGGCTCCTGCTGCAGGTAATCTTCGAGCTGCACTGTGGGAATGGCGCGCTTGCGCTGCTGGGCAAGGACGGAGTTGACAAGGATGCGGAGCAGCCAGGGTTTGACCGGGCTGCCGTGGCGGAAGGTGCGGACTCCCCGCCAAGCGGAGAGCAGGGCTTCCTGGAGTAGCTCTTCGGCCACGGCGCGGTTGCCGGTCATGAGCACGGCGGTGCCGAAGAGCAGGTCCTTGTACTGTTCCACCAGATGGCGAAAGGCGTCGCGGTCTCCCTGCTGACAGCATGCGATGGCCTCGTTGTCAGTCATTGATGCCTTCATGCTCCGGCTTCCATGTTCCGGCTTCCGCGGTGGCTGTTGGCTGATAATATGCGTCGACAGCCCGATTCGTTCCCTGGTGCGGTGGAATGGATGGGGCGGACTGGCCTGGCTTCCTTGGGGTCTGGCCTACGTGGACGCGAGCGATCTCGACGGTGGCGAGTCGATGATATGGCATTCAGCGACGGGGATTGGCACTTGGACTTCACCATGGGGAACGACGGCATACAGGGGCCACCAAGGACACCCACCAGGAGAGATGGGTGATGGCCGGGATGCTGGGCGGACAGAGGCGGGGCGGTATCACTGTCGCCGTCATGGTCTGCTTGGCGTTGTTCATTGCGGCCTGTGGCGGCGCGCTGACCATGCGGATCGGTGACCACGGCCCACCGACCAGCCGGGGGACCTCCCTAGATGAGCTGATCCTGAGGTCCGATGCCATCGTGAGGGCGCGGTTGGTGTCAGTGACGCCGACCACCGAAAGGGAGCGCTATCCGTATTGCGAAGGGCTCAGGTCGCCCTGTTACGCCATGGCCCATGTGTTACGGTTCTTCGTCCATGAGTACCTGAAGGGTAGCGGTGCTAGCTCGATACCGGTGTTGGTGCGTGATCTCTACCCCGGCTTCTGGGGGTTATTTGAGACTAGGGAGGATGCGCAGAGGGCTTCGGAGGAAGCGGAGTCCAACAGAGTCAGGACGTGGGACGACCAGGATGGAATACTGTTTCTGAAGAGGCTGAACACGCCCTACACGCAGGAGGGACCCAACCTTGCCGATGCCGACGAGCTATTTCGCTTCGTCTATGAACCGTGGGACTACACGGTGGAGGCAGGTCAGCGTGTGTGGTTGCCACTGGAACAGGACATCGCGGTGCAGGGAG
>JAAXIE010000167.1 GCA_012270525.1 Dehalococcoidia bacterium
CAGCTACGGCTGCGCGGCAGGCTCAGCGAGATTCAGGTGCCGTGCATGGTGGTGGGCGGAGACCTGGACACCACGGTTGGAGTGGACCAGATTCTAGCCGAGTACCTGGCACTACCCGAAGATACTCGTTCCCTGCACATGTTCCACGGCATCGGCCATTCGCCAAACGTGGAGGTGCCGCAAGAATTGGCCGGAGTGTTGGACAGGTTCATCCGCAGCTAGTCGACGCTCTGGGCGCCAACGGACGTTGCTGCTGCCCATGGGAACAAGACGCCGGTGGGCAGACGTTTTCCAAAGCGGAGCGGATGCGACCGTGATCGCAGCCCCTGTCCCAGAGAAGGCCTACGCGAAATGGGGCATGACCTCTTTGGCGAACAGGTCTATCGACTTCTCCACCCAGGAACAGTCTACGGGCCCGAAATGAAAGTTGCCGCAGAATGTGTCGTACCCCAGGCGTTTCTGCGAGTCCTCCAGTTGACGGGCCACGGTGTCGGGGTTGCCCACGAAGGCCAGGCCGTTGTCGATCCAGAAGTCGTATGACGTGGCCATACCCTCGAAGACGCGGTCAAGTTCGCTGGCCCGCCCGTAGCCCTCGCGACGCCCGAACCCGATGCGCGAGTCGCGTATCAGTTCCGAGCCAGCACTCAGGCTGACCAGCAGCCCCGGCTCCGCCTGTTCCCGGGCCTTGGCATCCGTCTCGGCGACATGGACGGCCCGCGTGAGGAAGGAACGGGGCATCTGGCCGGGGTGGTTCTGGGCCTTCCACTGGGCGCGCCAGTACTCGAAGTTCTCGGCAATCACCGGGTCAACGTCGATGTTCTGCGCCACGTGGAAGTTATGCTTGGCAGCGTAGTCGAATGAGGGTGCGGTGTCGGCTCCCACCCATACCGGCGGGTGGGGTTGCTGGTAAGGCCGGGGCTGGGGCAGGGCCTCGTCGAACTCCCAGTACTTCCCGGAGTGCGTCACGGTCTCCTCGGTCCACGCCTTCAGGATGACGTCCATCGCTTCCTCGGAGCGTTCCCTTCGCTCCTGGTACTTCATGGACCACCGCGTGAACTCGTGGGGCGAGGTACCCAAGCCCATGCCGAAATCCAGGAGGCCACGCGACAGGTGGTCCAGCATGGCGGCGTCCTGAGCGAGGCGCACCGGGTGGTAGAAGGGCAGGGGGAAGATCATCGGGCCGAACCGGATGCTGCTGGTATGCTGCGCTACGGCGGTCAGGTAAACCGTCGGCGCGGTCATGTGGCTGACGCTGGCGGTCTGGTGCTCAATGATGAAGTAGTACTTGTAGCCCAGTTGCTCCGCCTGCTGCACGTGCCGTATGTGTTCGTCATACACGTCCGCTGGGTTAGCGGTCGAGAACTCGTGCCCGTGCAGCGGGTCGAACAGCCCGAACTCTAGCGTGCTCATAAGACCGTCCTCCGAGCCATGGATACCCTCTTGGGCGGCTTCAGGGTTGTACCGGACACAACCTAACCCTAGTTGTCTGCGGCGACAGGCACCTGGGCCGGAACGTACCGCGCGACGAACAGAGCGATGAAGTCGGCGATGGGCTCGCTGAACCGGGCGTCGGTGTCGAAGATGTGGTCCTGGCCCGCAAACAGATGCAGGTCGGTCTCCACTCCTGCGTTGTCCAGGGCCTCGTACATCCGGGTCGTCATCGAATGATGGACCCTGGTATCGGCGGTGCCGTGCACCAGCATGGTCGGCGGATAGCCAGGCCTGGCGTAGGACAGGGGCGTGGCCTCACGGATCAACTCCGGCGACGGGTCCGTCCCGAACATCGGGGCCCGCTCCGGCCTGTGGGCCAACTCTGAGACATCGGTCACCGGATATATCGCGACCACGGCCGAGACGCCGCTGCCGACATGGCCGTTGCCACCATCCCCCTCAAGCTCTCCTGCCGAGCCTCCCGCGATGAGGGCCAGGTGCCCTCCGGCGGAGCTGCCACATACCACGATCCTGTCCGGGTCCACTCCAAGGTCGCTGGCGTTGGCCCGCACCCAGCGCAGGGCAGTCTTCACGTCGTGTATCTGGGCTGGCCATGGGTCCTGGTCCATGACGCGGTACTCGGCGACCACTGCCACCAAGCCACGGCGGGCCAGCCTGTAGGCGTACCGTTCAACCTGCGAACTGCGGTTGCAGGTCTGCCAGCCTCCGCCGGGCAGGAGCACCACCGCAGCCGCGGGTCCGTCCTGACCCTCAGGTTGGAAGATGTCGGCCTTCAACTCATACTGTCCACCCCGGCCCACCACGATGCTTTCCTGCACCCGTACGTCCGTCATGACATACCTTCCTGCGTGAAGTTACGGCATTGCCGAAATCTGCCTGCTAGTATACAACGTTCAACAATCGGAAGGCCTCCCTGCCCGGTTCTCCCAGATTCTCGCAAGACCTCGGGACTCCCGCCAATGCTCGCCTTACGAAACACTTGGTAACCGCACGCAGAACAGGTTTCTGGAGTTCCCTGGAAAACAGGGACTTCCGGTGGCTCTGGTTGAATACCACCGGCCAAGCCATGGGAACAGGCATGCAGTTCTTCCTGCTGGGCTGGTTGGTGCTGGAGCTAACTGATTCCTCGTCCAAGCTGGGCTTGGTTATCTCCCTGTACGGGCTCCCCAACCTCGCCTTCGTGTTGTTCGGAGGCTTGATCAGTGATCGCTTCGACCGCAGATGGCTGGTGTTCGGCTGCCAGATGGCTGTCTCCGTCTTCCTCTTCGTGCTGGCGACACTGGTGGCCACCGGGGCAGTGGCCCTGTGGCATGTCTACTCCATAGCCTTCCTGTTGGGGACGACCCAAGCTCTGAACCTTCCCGCCCGCATGGCCCTGGTTGCCGACATCGTCCCGCGCGAGCTCATCATGAACGCCGTGGCCCTGAACTCGGCCATGCTGAACAGCGGCCGCATCATAGGACCCGCCCTGGGCGGTGGAGTGGTCGAGGTTGCGGGAATCAGCGTCGCCCTGTACCTGAACGCTGCGCTCTACGGGACCAGCGGCCTATGCCTGCTGCCAATACGTTCCCAGTCCCCGTCGAGGATACGGGAAGGCACCAGCCTGCTCTCAGAACTGCAGTCCGGTCTGCGCTACACCCTGACCACCCCGGTGGCCCTCACCGTTATCGGCATCGGCTTTGCGGTCGGCTTCTTCGCCTTTCCCCATATTCAGGTCATGCCCGGCTTTGCCAAGGACGTCCTGAACGCGGGGGCGGGCGAGGCTGGCCTGCTGCTCACGGCGGCCGGTCTGGGCTCCCTACTGGGGAGCATCGCTCTCGCTGCCATGGGAAACGTCAGGTTCAAGAACTGGCTCCTGGTCACGAGCAGCACTGGCTTCGGAATCACCCTCTTCGCATTCGCATGGTCTCAATGGTACTGGGTCTCCTGGGTACTCTTGCTGTTCGTGGGACTGGTGAGCATGGGATACGTCACCCTGGGAACGTCGGTCCTGCAGATCACCACCCCCCGCGACGTGCAGGGCCGGGTGATGAGCCTCTGGACTGCTTCCGCGGCCCTGATGTATGTCGGTGCCCTGCCCATGGGCGTGGTATCCGACCTGCTCAGTTGGCCCGTTGCCATGGGAGGCGGTGCTGCCATATCGCTGGCTTTCGTCATATGGTTGGGCGTACTCAGGCCAACCTTGCGCCGGTTGCAGATATGATGGCCAGCGGCTACCTTGGGTGTTCACGCAAGACCTACCCTCGAGAACGGACATCACTATGGACGAACTGGAAGCACAACTGCGCGACCTCGTGGTTGCCAACCGGATCCTGGCCCGCGAGGAGGTGGTGGACGCATACGGCCACGTCAGCGTGCGGCATCCGGAACACCCCGACCGTTACCTGTTGTCCTGCTCCCGCAGTCCCGAACTGGTTACGCTGGACGATATCGTGGAACACACCCTGGAAGGCGACCCGGTCGGGGCGGAGACCCGAACCCTTTACGCTGAACGCCACATACACGGGGCCGTCTTTGAGCAGCGTCCCGACGTTCAGGCCGTGATACACAACCACTCCCTGGCCGTCCTGCCTTTCACAGTCACCAGCGTCCCCCTGCGACCCATGTTCCACACGGCGGCCCTGATGGGCAACGAGGTCCCTGTGTGGGACATACGGGACAATTTCGGCGTAACCGGTATGCTCGTGGTCAACATGGACCAGGGACGTGATCTGGCACGCGCTCTGGGGAGTCACCGCGCGTCCCTCATGCGGGGTCACGGCTGCGTGGTGACCGGGGCTTCGGTGAAAGAGGCCGTGATGTGCGCCATCTACCTGCAGGTCAACGCCCGGCTGCTTCTCGATTCCCTGCCCTTGGGTGAGGTCAACTACCTGCTGCCGGGAGAGGTGGAGGCCCTGCGACAGAACCTGCTGCGGCCGGTTTCCATGGACCGCGCTTGGGAATACTGGAAGATGCGGGCCGGGTGCGAACACCTGTAATCCGCACACCCGCATCTGCGAGGCGGAACCTATTCCCCTGCTTCGAGCCTACTTTCACCCTGCAATTCATCGACATAGGGACTCAGTGTCACTAAACTGGAACATGATACGGGGATGGGGCCATCTTGTTGGCATTGTGGCCCCCAAAAAGCCATATCCGTGGCCCAGTCAGACCGGCCTTAGCCGCACTGGAGGTACAGAATGAAGCTCACGGTTTACCCTTGGCAGGACCGTGAATTTGTCGCCCTATCCGGCGAGGCCACGGAAGGGGACGATGCCACCCAGCAGACCACGGAACTGCTGGGCCGGTTCGACAACGAGTTGCGCCATCTCGGCCTCTCCCTCCACAACACCGTGCGCACGCGCTTATGGGGCGTGGACCGCGACAGCCGGGACCAGGGTGGTACCGAGCGCGTGAGAGTTCTTGCAGGAAAGGCCCGTTCCGCCAGTTCCAGCTACATCTCCCCGCATCACTTCGACTCCAAGGCCAAGGTGGCCATCGACCTGCTGGCGATGCGACCAAGCGCGGCCCAAGCGGAGAAGTTCCTCAAGGAATACGACCCCCCGATCGTTCCCCTGCGCTACCTGACCTACGATTCCATGGCGGTGCTTTCCGGGGTCACTGCGGTGAAGCCCACACTGTCGGACCAGCTGGACGACATCCTCCCGCGGGTCGAGGGCTCGCTGGCGGATGCGGGCTGCTCCTGGG
>JAAXIE010000233.1 GCA_012270525.1 Dehalococcoidia bacterium
CCCACGGAGAGCCCGCGACTGGCGAAGGTTCCCATACCCTTCTCAGGAATATCGCTGTTGCCGTGCAGGATTTGTATCTGGTCAGGGGGCAACCCCAACTCATCAGCCACGATCTGGGCGAAGGTGGTCTCGGTTCCCTGCCCGTGCGGGGATACCTCGGTATGGACCCGAACGTGGCCCGAAGAGTCCACCTGGACAACGGCGGCACTATCGCGCATCTCGCCGATGCCTCCCGACGCCTTCACCACGGTGGCAACCCCAATGCCGATTAGAGGGTCTCCCGGCTTGCGGTTCCGCTGGGTCTCGCGATAACGGGCATACTCGCCCATGTCCAGCGCCTTGTCGAGGGTCAACCCGAACTGGCCGGAATCGTAGGTGAGGCCGGTGCCGGTGGTGTAAGGGAAGGCATCATCGGCAACGAAATTCTTACGGCGCACCTCGGCAGGATCCATATCCAGTTCCTGTGCGATGAGGTCCAGGGTGCGCTCCATCATGAACGCCCCCTCAGGTGCCCCAGCCCCGCGGTAGGGCCCGGTGGGCGGCCGATTGGTGATGACGCAGTCCACCGAGACGTCCATGTTGGGTATGGCGTAGGGACCGTTGACCCGGCGAATCGTGTTGTAAGCCGGGCCTGCGGTGGAGGTGAGGTAATAGCCACCGAGGTCTGCGATCATGCGGAACCGCATTGCCAGGATTGTACCGTCGCTCTTCAC
Organism: Dehalococcoidia bacterium; assembly: GCA_012270525.1. Next base: position 714 of record JAAXIE010000233.1, read on the forward strand.
TCCCGCTTCCACGTCTCCGTGATAGCCACGGGCTTGGTAGGCCAGGACGTTCTCCCAGCGGTCCTCAATCCACTTGATGGGACGCTCCAACTGTATGGCCAGGTGGGAGAGCACGATCTCCTCGGGCCAGAGCTCGACCTTCTGCCCGAACCCGCCTCCGACGTCGGGAGCCAGCACCCGCACATGAATGTCATCCCGCTTGAGGAGGGGGCCGAGGAAGCTCTTGGCCTTATGGGGCACTTGGGTCGACGTCCACAACTCCAGGGTCCTGTTGTCCCGCTGATAATCAGCGATGAGGCCACGACCTTCCATCGGGTTGGGGGCCAGACGCGGCACGTGGAACCGCTCCCGAATCACCCTGTCCGCTTCCGCCAAGGCTGCGTCCACGTCGCCACGCCCGACCTGCATGCGAACGGCCACGTTGCTCCCGATATCCTCGTGGATCGGCTTGGAATCGGGAGAGATAGCTTCATAGGGGTCCATCACGGGGCGCAGCGGCTCGTAGTCAACTTCCACCAACTCCAGGGCGTCACGGGCTACGTACCGGCTCTCGGCAATGACCACGGCCACGGCTTGGCCAACGTAGCAGACCTTTCCTATGGCCAGGACGGGATGGCGCGGAGATTTCATGTCATCCAGGCGCTCGGTCTGGCGGGGCGGGATGGTCTCCAACCCAGGAATATCGTCAGAGGTGACCACCCTCACGACGCCCGGCAGGGCCTCGGCCTTGGACGTATCGATGGACTTGATCAAGGCGTAGGCATGAGGGCTGCGCAACACCGCAGCATGGACCATACCTGGCAGCACCTTGTCGTCGACAAAGCTCCCTTGCCCTTGAAGAAGTTGGGGGTCTTCGAACCGCTTCATGGGCGAACCGGCGTAGGTGGTCATGGCATCTCCTCGACACCGAAAGTTGCGCAAGGGCCAGAGTATCAGGAACAGGTTCGGGCGTCCAGCCAGTTAGCACCCGACCAGTTAGAGGGGTTAGCAGGCCGCCCGGCTGCGCCGTGGTCGGAAGGGCCGCCCGCCCCTTTAAGACACCATCCCGTTGACGCTCACTCGCCCACCCGCTAGTCTGGAGACGGGCTGGGGACTGACCCCTCGAAGGTCACCCCAGCCCATTCTTTGTCCCGGTCTGGAGGAGATGTCGTTGCAAAGGCTCAGTCCCGCATGCTCTCCCAGACCGCATGCACTAGGCATCCCAAGCAGAAACATCAATCGGAACAGTCGTTCCGGCTGACTCACCCTTCCCCCACCGCAAGCCCCTCTCGCCAAGGCGAATCTACCGCCGGCCGCAGGTAGTAGTTGTTGACGTTGCTTCTTCCCTTATGCTAGTCTGCCGCGCCATTTCGCTTTAGATAGCCTATTTCGTGGAGGTTGCAGATGTTGCGGTCCTTCGTGCCCAGACGAGGATTTATCGGGCTTCTCATCGTCTTGGTGATGATCATCGTCGCCTGCGGTGGCGAGGCCCAGCCTGCCCCGGCTCCGGCCCCCACCATGGACCCCGCGGTCCTGGACGACCTTCGCTCGTCCATCGAGAGTCTCGCTGCAAGCCAGCCTGAGGGTCTTACTGCCGAACAGGTAAGTTCCATAGTGGACGACGCCATCGGCGGGATCGACGCACCTGAAGGGCTGACCGCCGAACAGGTGCAGGGCATCGTGGGCCAGGCCATTGGGGCCATTGAGTTGCCTGCGGGTCTCACCGCACAGGATGTCGAGGCCATCGTAGCCCGCGCTGCCCCAGAGGGCCTGACCGTGGAACAGGTGCAGGCCATCGTGGAAAACGCTCTGGCCGCCGCCGAGACGCCCGAAGGGCTTACGGCAGCCGAGGTGGAGCGCATCGTGAGCGACGCCATGGCCATGGCCGCCACCCCGGTCGCCATGCCTGCCGAGGACGACAGCATGGCCATGATGACACCCCAGCAGGGTGGCGTTCTGACCACCATCGCTCCGAGCATCCGCCGGTTCTTCGATGCCCATACCACCGACGACCCCAACCACACCCTGTGGCCCCTGTACAGCGGTCTGGTGAACTACGACTGGACCGAGCCCACCATCACCATCGTCCCCGACTTGGCCGAGAGTTGGTCCACTTCCGAGGACGGGTTGACCTACACATTCAAGCTCAAGCCCGCCACCTTCCATAAGGGCAGCACCCTGACGTCCGCCGACGTCGTCATGAGCATGAACCGCCACTACCAGCACCCCTCATATGAGTCCGCGGTGGCCCCCTTCCTGCAGAGCTGGGTTGAGAGTTTGGAGGCCACTGACGACGAAACGGTGACGATAAAGCTCAAGGCGATACGCCCCGACATGCTGGCCGTCTTCGCCAACAACAACTTCTCGGTGATGCCGACAGAGCTCATTGAACAGTTGGGCGGCCCTTCCGGCGAAGGGGTGATTGAAGACGAGGCCCTGATAGACGGCAGCGGGCCGTTCAAGTTCCTGGAGCACCAGGACGAAGCCTTCTTCGAGGTGGAGAAGTTCACCCATTACTACAGGCCGGAGCGAGTGTTCCTGGACGGCGTGAAGCAGTTGATATCCGCCGATGACTCCTTCCGCAACTCCCTTGCCGTCACCGGACATGTCGACCTCTACTGGGGCACGGGAAACAGCCCTGGCTCACAGTTGGCAGCCCAGCAGGAAAGACCTCAATGCACCGCCGGTCAGAGGGAAGGCTGTCTCAACTATGGGGCTACCAGTGGCACCCGTCTGATGTGGTACATGCTGAACCCGAGTTACGAACCGTTCCAGGACTACAGGGTACGCAGGGCCTTCTTCCTCTCCCTCGACCGTTGGGACGTGATTGAGAAGATCGAGTTGGGTGCGGGCGAGCCCATCATCGCCACGCCTCCCGATTTCGGCGGGGCCACCCTCGCCGAGATGGAGGAGATACCCGGAATGCGCCGCGACAAGACTGATGACTTGGCGGAAGCGAACCGCTTGCTGGAAGAGGCTGGCCACATGGGGGTGGGAATCCAGTACCTGCAGGCTGGCACCGGTGCCACTCGCCAGTCCACCGAGATATTCGCCGATGGTCTGCGCAACGGTGGGTTCACCGTTACCGCAGACATCCCGCCAGATGATGCTGAGAGGCAGAGGCGGGAGAGCCTGTGCGATTTCAACTTCATCATCAGCCGAATCGCACCCGACTATGCCGACCCCGGTGCCTACCTGGTCATGTGGGAAAAGGGTCAGGCACAGAACCGGTGCAACATAGAGTTTCCCAAGCTGTGGGCCCTCTGGGACCAGCAGGCCACCAGTTTGGACCCGGTCTTCAGGGCCAGTATCGTGGAGCAGATGGAGGACCTCCTCATAAACGACGAGGATGAGGGCCTCTGGGCCATGTTCACCCACACCCTGGGACACCCCTACACCTACAGCCCACAGGTCCACTGGGATCCCCCGAAGATACTTCGTGGCTGGGGCCGCTTCTGGGACATCTGGAAGGAGCGGTAGTCCCCGGGAGCAAGCCCACCAAGGATTCCAGCAGATTGACAAGACCAACGAGGAGTGGCCAAATAGCCACTCCTCGTTGATTAGGAGGCCCAGGTAGCAAACCACAAGCCCGAGAGGTGGCCGTTTTGCGGAATTACGTCATCCGCAGCATTCTCAGCGGTATCCTGCTGATATTCTTCATGTCCATAATCATCTTCGTCCTGGTGCGCATCATCCCAGGCGACCCCGCATTGGGCATACTGGCCGCCAAGGCTTCAGCAGAGCGGGGTATCGATCCCGTCAGGCACGCCGAGTTGCGTGAGAAGATGGGCCTTAACGAACCCATGATCAAACAATACGGCCTCTGGATAGCCGACACAGTCACAGGTGACCTCGGCAACTCGGTGGCCTTTCGCGACAGGCCCGTCCTGGACGTGGTCAAGGAGAAGTTCTCAGTCACCCTGCAGATAACCGTGGTCGGGCTCCTGATGATCCTGGTTATCGCCCTCATTCTGGGTACCACCGCTGCCATCCACCAAGGATCAGCCCTCGATAGCCTAGTGCGCCTCATTGCGGTCAGTGGTATGGCCATCCCCAACTTCCTGGCAGGTACGTTGATCCTCTACTTCCTGGTCAGATATTTCAACTGGGTCCCGCCCGTGGGGAACTTCTCCATCTGGAGCGACCCGTGGCCAGCCTTTCAGCAGATGATATGGCCCGCCCTTGCCTTGGGCTTCTATTTCAGTGCCCTGCTCACGCGCATGGTGCGGAACACCATGCTCGAAGTGTTGCGGGAGGACTTCATCCGTACCGCCAGGGCCAAGGGACTTCCCTCGCGTTTGGTCACCTTCCGGCACGCTCTGCGCAACACCATGGCCCCCAACCTCACCATGTACAGCCTTCTGGCTCTGAACTTGGTTGGGGGGTCGGTGATAGTGGAGAACATCTTCAACGTGAGGGGCATGGGTCAGGCCTTTGTTTCCGCACTGAACTTCCGGGACTACGAGTACATTCAAGCCACTCTGCTGATTGTCGGGGCCTTGGTGGTGCTGGTGAACCTGGCGACCGATTTGGCCTACGGGTTCTTCGATCCGCGAATTCGCCGGGACTAAGGCAGGACTAGGAGCGAGAAGGGATGGCATCCGAACGTACAG
>JAAXIE010000298.1 GCA_012270525.1 Dehalococcoidia bacterium
CATGTCGCTGGCAGTGTGGCACATCATGGCCATCTGGACGTCGTCGAAGGCCCCGATGCGGATGAGTTCCTGCTTCCCGCCCAGGAACTCCAGCTTGCCCTCCTCCCGCATCCTCAAGCGACCTTCCACATCGATGAACTCCTCGGCGGGAACGGCGAAGGGCACCAGAGAGCCTGCCAAGTGGGGCTTGATCCCGTCGTCGAGCAGTCCCAGGGTTGCCCCCAGCATCATGCCAATCTGGCAGTTGTGGCCACAGGCATGGGCCGCCCCCGTCTCGGAATCGGCATGGGGATGCTCGGTGACCACCAGCGAGTCGAGCTCCCCGATTATGGCCAGCTTCGGCCCCGGTCCGGCCCCGAAGTCCACCTGCCCCTTGACCCCGGTGATGGCCAAGCCCTCGGAGTAGGGCAGACCCATGGCCTTGAAATTGTCCTTCACGATTTTGGCGGTGCGGTGCTCGTTGAATCCCGTTTCGGGGTGTTCCAGGATATCGCGGGCGATGCCAATAAGCTCGTCCCTGCGCCGGTCAATAGCCTGGCACGCCCTGCGCTTCAGTTCCTCCTTGGTGGGCATCGAGACTCCTCTCCTCGCAGCAGGCGCACGTACGCCCCAGCCAACGTAGGGAAGATTATACCAGCATGGCAGCCCGCATCGATGTAGGAGGCTGTGCCTTTCGATGCTATACTTCGCTAACGGAGGTGGCGTCGATGGGTACCGAGACTAACGCTGTGCTGGAGTTCAGGCAGCAGTCCAGACTCTTCCTCGCCAGGGCACGAACGTATCTGGCTGAGGGCGACCTGCACCAAGCATCCGAAAAGGGATGGGGAGCCGCGGCGCATATGGTCAAGGCAGTGGCAGAAGCCCTCGGCCAGCCCTACCGCAGCCATGATGAGTTCGGCAGGCGATTGGTCGGCTGGTCCCGCCAGACCGGTGATGACCGGTTGCGCCAACTACGCCTCGTCGCCAACGAGTTGCACGGGAACTACTACAAGCGAGAGACCCTGTTGGATGCCGAAGAAATCGCTAGCAACCTCAACGATATACAGGAGTTGCTCGACCGCCTCGAACCCCTGATCGATGCCCGTCCCGTGAGACCTGCTTAACCAGGTCCGCGGCCTGCCACGCTATCACCCCGCCGCCCCGTCGAACGACTCCTCCTTGGCCAAGCTGCGCATGAACTTCAGGTACTCCTCCCGGGACATCTCCGGCTGGTGCCGCGCCAGCACGTTGCGACCCTGGCTCGCGCCCTCCGCCAGCAGGTCGACCGCCGTGGTGGCCAAGGCCTTGGCGGCCGTTATCACCGCCAAGCTGTAATCGCGTATCACGTAGTCCGAGCCATGACCCAAGCCCGTGGCCCCGCCCACATAGGGATGCAGAACGGGCATGAGGTAGCTCACATCCCCCATGTCGGTGGAGCCGGTGCGGTGAGGCGCGTTGCCGACGTTGTCCTCGCCCACCAGCGAAGTGGCGTTGGCCTTGAACAGGTCGGCCAGGTTGGGGTCCTGCTTCATGGGTAGGTAGCCGGGGATGGTCTGGATGTTCACCTGCGCCCCAACCGCCATGGCCCCAGCCCGTAGGGCGCGGTCCACCTTCGTGTTGGCATCCATGATGGCATCCAGGGTCTTGCCCCGGACAAAAGTCTCCACCCGGACATCGGCCGGGACGGCACTGACTGCTTCCCCGCCCTTGGTGATGATGGGATGCACCCGCACCGTATCATCGTCCTTGAAGGTCTCGCGGTTGGCATGGATGCCAGCGATGGCGAGATGAGCGGCGTTAAGAGCATTGATGCCCAGATGGGGAGCCCCGCCAGCATGGGCCCCGCGCCCGATGAACTGTATCTTCTTGGCCACCGTGCCGTTGTTGGTGCCACTGATGCACAGTTGCCGCTCTTCGCGGTTGCTGGTGGTGTGGCACATCATGGCCATGTGAACGTCATCGAACTCGCCGAGACGGATGAACTCCGGCTTCCCGCCGAGGAACTCGATCTTTCCCTCCCGTCGTAGCCCATCGCGGTACTCGATCTCGATGTACTCCTCGGCGGGCACCGCCATGAACACCAGCCTGCCGCTCAACTCGTTCAGGATGCGGGACTGCCGCAGAGCGGTTGCAGCACCCAGCATCATCCCGATCTGAGCGTGATGACCGCAGGCATGGGCCGCCCCCGTCTGCGGGTCGGCGTGGGGATGGTCGTTGACGATGAGGGAGTCCAGTTCCCCGAGAATCGCGAGGGTGGGTCCGGGAGTGGCACCGGTGACCTCGGCCCGCAGCCCGGTGACCGCTAGGTTCTGCCGGAAGGGGATGCCCAACTCTGCGAACCGGTCGGCCACCACCCCGGCAGTCCTGACCTCGCGGAAGCCGGGTTCAGGGTGACCGAGTATGGTGGTGGAAGCACGAACGATGTCATCTGCATGGGCATCGATCTCCTCGACCACCCAAGCCTTCAACTCCTCGCGGGAAGCCATGGCACCCCTCCTGAAGCGGCAGCCCTTCTACGGCCTACCGTGCTCGAACCGGATTCTATCAGAGGCATGGGGAAAGTGCCCTTCCAAGCCATCGCTACAAGATGACTAACGTCTAGAGGTTGCTCTGATTGGCCATTCTTATGAAAGATTCCAAGGTAATGATGCTCACTGCATCCTCGTAGGCCAAATACTTTCCCAAGCCGCCCGACACATAGAACTCTCGGAGACCCCAGCCGTCCCCGCCAAGCACGAGATAAGCTCTATCGTAGGTTCCCGCTGTGGAACGAATGGCCTCCACCAGGCACATCACTTCAAAGGGTACTTTCTGTTCCGCAGTTCCCGGAACCTGCTGCCACTTAAGGGAAATCAAGTATTTTCTTCCCTGGCTAGACGTGGCGAGCACGTCGATTACGTGCTTCCGTCCGCCCGGGCGGACGCCTATGCGAGCCTGCTTCTGATAGCTGTAACCGCCCCGTTCGAGCGCGGGCAGAATCATCTGCTCAAGAACTGCGCCCGTAGTAGTGTTCCCTGGGGCCATGTTGTCGCCTCTTATGGATTGCTAGGGATAGCCAAGGCCTTCGCTAGCATCGCTAGACGCTTGAGCCAATAACTGTTGTAGTTCTACGAGGGTGAGCGGTTGATTGGAGTTGCGATGTACCATTCGATGGCAGTTAGCACATAGTGGGATCAAGTCTGAATAGGGATCTACCACTGCTGGTCCCTCCCGCAATGGACGAATGTGATGGACTTCGATATAACTCCTTGCATGTCCAGGGGTGTAAACGGCGTCGAATGAGAAACCACACCCGAAGCATAAGTTTCCGTGGTACAGTATGGCCTTGGCCCTGTTTCGAGGATCCCGCTCATAACTTCGATGCCTGCGCCAGACAACGTTCCCCTCGACTATACCTTCTTGGCCCTGGAGGAGTTGGTCTGCAACCTCAACCGTATCGGTATCAGGGGTAGCCGGTCCACTCGCAAGGCCTTCGAGGAACGAGCATACGGCGCATCTGTGGCGAGTCAGGCCGCCCTGATAAGTAGGCAAGCTGGCTAGTACAGCTGTAGGTGCCCGGCAATCGTGAATGCACGCCTCAGTTGGACCTATCGCACCTGCGTACGTGACCGCCAGGCCATAGGCGCAAATTGCACATTTATGCCTCCCTGTTCCACCTTGAGACGCTGGCAGGGACAAGGCGATTGAGTCTGGCATTGAGTGGCCGTGAGGGCAGTCCACCATAAAGGTTTGAATCTCGCGTGGGCCAGCCGCGGCCAGTATCTGCTCTACCGTCGTATACTTGAGGGGTGAGGGCTACAGATCTTCGCCCAATATCCTGATTTGGCAGGGTTGAACCGGTTCCTTGGCGTCGAATGCAACCAGGAATTTCTCGCCTGCACTGTCCAACCAGTAATAGTAGTCCCACTTGTTCACAATTGTCTCCGACACGACAGCACCAGTGTTATCAACGAACCAGTCGTCGACGTCATCGAGTTTCATCTCATTGACCGCGTGAGCTATTGGGCAGGCATGCATAGAGCCAACAACCCCAGCATCGATGTGCCTTTGTTGGATATTCACGACGATGCACCCTTCCTCCTCTTCCCCTTCATCCTCACAAGACTCTGTGAAGTTGAAGTCTCCCGGAAGGGCCCGTTTCTCGTCAGGCAACGTCACAGTGGCCATTTTGTCCTCCTATCTTGCACAATCATCTTACACAAGGCTCTCATCGGCAACCCAAGTCGTATACCTCTCTACGTTCCAGCAGTCGCCTCTGGCTAAGAACCGGCTTCTCCTGGCGTTTCATCTTCGGATAACGCGGCGGAGTTTCATCCTGTAGGCGTCGAACAGCCAAATCCACATACGACATTTCACTCTCACAGACCTTGACTTTTCTGTTCAGCCGCAGCCCTGCAATCGCTGTGACGCCAGATCCCGCGAACGGGTCTACCACCAGATCTCCCGGTGCGGTAGAGGCCCGGAGGCAGCGGTCAACTAGGGCGAGCGGCTTCTGTGTGGGGTGCTTTCCAAACACTTTTTCATCGCGGCCTGCTGGCGGGATTGTCCAAACGCTCTTCATTTGCTTTCCGCCATTGTCATGACGCATTTCTTGATAGTTGAACGTATACCTGTGGGGACTCCCTTTAGGGGCCTTTGTGGCCCACAGGACGGTCTCGGTCGAGTGGGTAAAGCAACGACAGCCGAGGTTCGGCGGAGGGTTTGGCTTCTCCCAAGTGATGTCGTTCAGGATTCGATAACCCAACTCAAGCATAGCCATGCCGACACTCAGGTATACATGCAGGGTGCCCGTTACCCAGATGGTCCCACTAGGCTTGAGGATTCGGTAACATTCTCCTAACCAACTGCGATGGAACTCACGGTCGAGTTCCAGCCCTCGACTTCTGTCCCAGTCCCCTTTGTTGACGGTAGTGCGCTTCCCAGCTATGCAGGTCGTCCCGTCGTTAGACAGCAGATATGGTGGATCCGTCCATACACAGTCGACGCTGTCTGATCCAAGACCTGCCAGAAAATCGAGGGCGTCCCCGTGGTAGACCTGCGAATGCCCGTCGTCGGATACCCAGACGGCCTTCGCCAGAACCGATTCTATCCCCACTGTCCGCCTTCGCCTATGAGCATTGCTCGACTGTGTATCATCCGCCCGCCGACGCTGTCAACGGGGGCATGGCAGACTTTCTAGTTTGAGACGATCAAGAGGGAGCCGATAACCGGGATGCCTTCCTTGTGATACCATAACCGGAAAGCCATCACTTGGGGGGAGGACTCGCGCGATGATCTATGACATGCGGACATACGAGATTGCTCCGGGTCGGGTGCCGGACTACATGAAGAACGTGAAGGAGATCGCCATCCCCATCCGCAAGGACCACGGGGTGAAGCTGGGCGGGTGGTACCACTCCGAGATTGGGCCCCTGAACCAGGTGGTACACATCTGGGCCTACGAGGACATGAAGCATCTGGTCGAGGGGGCCGAGGCGGTGCGGGCCGACCCACGCTGGACAGGTGAGTACATGCCCAGCAACCG
>JAAXIE010000147.1 GCA_012270525.1 Dehalococcoidia bacterium
GACGCCGCGATCCAGGAGCAGAAGCTGGATGGGCCGTTCGTCCTGCCCGATGTGTCCCGGTTCGACCTTCCCAGCAGGGTGCAGGCCGATCCGCAGGCCTTGGAACGGGCTGCCGACCTGCTCATGGATGCCCAGCGCCCCGTGGTCGTGGCTGATTACCTGGGCAAGTCGGGGGAAGCGGTGGCTGGTCTGCTGCGCTTGGCCGAGATGCTCTCCCTGCCCGTGATCGACATGGGAGACCTGTTCAACTTCCCCAGCCAGCACTATCTGAACCTGAGCGGGGCCGCCGGTCGCTTGATATCCCATGCCGACGTGGTCCTGTGCCTCGACGTATTTGACCTGCAGCAGGCCCTCACCACCACCGACCGCGTGACGCGGCTAGCCACCGATATGGCTGGGGAGAATGCCCAGATCATCGATATCTCGCTGCGCCAGTACATCGTGCGGAGTTGGGCCGACGATTACGGTCGCCTCTACCCCGTGGATCTCCCCGTCGCTGCCGATACCGCCTTGGCCCTGCCTGCTCTGGCGGACATCTGCCAGCGCAAGCTGTCCGCGAGGCCCGATATGGCGAGGACTGTCGAGGAGCGCAGCAACCGCCTGAAATCGGAGCACGAGGAGCTGGCCCGAAATACAGAGGCTGCCATTGCCAGCGCGGCCAACGACTCGCCCATGGCCCTTCCAGTCCTGGCCCAGCAGGTGCGGGAGTCGGTGCAGGGACACGATTGGGTGCTGACCGACAACGACCTGAGAGGCTGGGCCCGGCGCATATGGGACATCCGCGAGCCCTACCAGTATCACTCGGCTAGGGGTGGCTTGGGCAACGGCATCGGACGCTCCCTGGGCGTTGCCCTGGCCAACCGGGGAACGGGTCGACTGTGCGTGGACTTCCAAGCCGATGGGGACTACCTGTTCAACCCCGCTGCTCTCTGGACGGCGGTGCACCACCGCATACCGTTGCTGGTGGTGATGTACAACAACCGTTCCTACTACAACGACGAAGAGCACCAAGCCGACATCGCCCGCGCGCGGGGGCGCTCGGTGGAAAACCGTGTGGTAGGGATCCGCATTGAGGGTCCGCCGGTGGACTTCGCGACCATGGCACGATCTTGCGGGGTATATGCTGAGGGCCCCATCGACCAGCCGGACGACCTGATGCCTGCCCTGCAGCGTGCCCTCAAGGTAGTTGCGGAGGAGGAGCGCCCCGCGCTGCTGGATGTGATTACCCGCAACCGGTAGGACTACGACACCGACCGTACGATGGAGGCAACGGGATGCGAATATGGCCGGATGCAGCGATTGTGATGAGGTGGGGCGGTGGCTGCAGGCTGGTCATAACCGCACTGGCACTGTTGGTAGCCATCCTCAGCCCCGCTTGCGGTGGCGAGGAGGCCCCCTCAGGAAATGGGGTGGGGGTCGCCACAGAGGTCACGGTCTCCCCGTCTGTGTCCACCACGACCGTGGATGCCCCAGCCGCACCGTCGCCGACTGGTGTCCCAAAGCCGGGACGCAAGAGTGACTTCGAGATTCAAGTGCCACGTGGCTGGAACGAACGTGACCCGTATGGGCCCGGGATGGTGACCCGCTTCGCCAACAGCCGGGCTGCCTTCCACGAGGGAGCTCCCTACAGGGCCAACATAACGGTGCTGGTCGACTCGGCCCCCGGTATCCCGTTGGGCGACTACGCTCAGTCGGCCAAGGCATTGCTGGAAGATGAGACCTCGGACCTGGCGCTCATCAGCGTGCGCAGTGCCAAAGAAGACAGCCGCGATACCCGCGTTCACGAGTTTACCTTCGTGCGGGAAGGATTTCCGCTAAGGAGCAGGCAGTTGTTTCTGGCCAACGGGGACGAGGTCTGGGTGGTGACGGCCACCGCCCTGGACGTGGAATGGGGTGAGGAACGGACCACTTACGAGGACGCGCTGGCCAGTTTCAGGTTGCTCGCTCCGTGATGGCGGGCGTATAGGGCTAGGGCAGGTCGTAGGTCGACATGAGACCGTCGACCATGCTGTTCACGTTATCCCAGTCGTAGGTGCGGTAGGCGTGGCCGCGTGTGGCGACGGAGTTACCGCCATAGAACATTTCGTACTGCAGATGGCGCGAACCAAACTCAGAGCCCACGGCATCCCATGCCAGCTTGAAGAGCTTCACCCGTTCCGTGGAGTCGGCGACCGGCGATTTCTGGGTGCGCTCAATGTACGGGGCGATTTCGGGGTTGATGAAGTCCTCCACCGAGGAGGGGGTCATTATCATGCCCCCGCCAGCAAGGTCGCGGATGGTGTTGGTTATCTTGGGATATAGCTGCTGCGACAGCACCTGCGCAGAGTAGAGCAGGCGCGTGTCGGGCACGAAGTAGGGGCCGTAGTGGCGCCCCGACGCTTCCATGCCCTTGACCAGCCCCTCGATCATGCTGGTCTCAGCGGCCATCTGGCCCAGGGTGGTAACCACCGGCGGCAGGGAGATGATACCGTTGGTCTCGGCGATCCTGCGGGCCAGCCCCAGCAGAAACCGCAGCTTCACCATGAACCGCACCTGGGCTTGGTAGTTCTGGAAAACGTGGGTCGGGGCGGTGTGCCACTGGGCTTGGCACATGGCCACGTCGCGATAAACGAACACCCTCTCCCAGGGAACCTTCACCTCGTCGAAGTAGATCACGGCGTCGTTCTCGTCGAACCGGCTGGAGAGGGGGTTGTCAAACTCGGAAACCGCCGTCGATTCGTAGGACTTCCGCGAGAGAATCTTCACTCCCTTGGCCCCCAAGGGGACTGCTGCGGTGAAGGCGTATTTCTCCTCGCCCGGACGCAGGGGCACCATGGTGGTCACCAGCACGTCGTTGGCCATCACCGAGCCGGTGCCCAGCATCTTGGCGCCCTTGATGGTTATTCCCTGGCTGTCCTCGTCGCAAATGGCCGCCACGAGGTACTCGTCTTCCTGCTCCGAGGCAGGCTTCGAGCGGTTGGCTTGGGGGTTGACGATGACATAGGTCACGTAAAGGTCGTTGTCGCGCAC
>JAAXIE010000058.1 GCA_012270525.1 Dehalococcoidia bacterium
ACCATGGAGCGTCTGGGCCGCCTCTCCCCCGCCTTCAAGACCGAAGGCACGGTGACCCCCGGCAACGCCTCGGGAATCAACGACGGAGCATCGGCGGTCGTCGTCATGTCCGGCAGCCGTGCATCCCAGTTGGGGTTGACGCCGTTGGGCGTGGTGCGGAGCTACGCATCGGCGGGAGTGGAACCCCACATCATGGGCATCGCCCCCGTGGCCTCCAGCACCAAGGCCTTGGGCAAGGCGGGGCTATCGCTGGATGACATGGACCTGGTGGAACTGAACGAGGCCTTCGCCGCCCAGTCCCTGGCGGCGGGCAAGGTATTGGGTCTGGACTGGGACCGTACCAACGTCAACGGCGGGGCCATCGCTCTGGGTCACCCCCTGGCCGCCAGTGGCACTCGCATCCTGACCACCCTGCTGTACGAGATGGGTCGTCGCGAGGCCGAACATGGTATGGCGACCCTGTGCATCGGCGGCGGGCAGGGCATCTCGCTGGTCATCGACAAGCCCTAGGGCCGAGCTCAGACCCCGCGGTTGACGCTCCTCAGGGCAGCCGATATTCTGCCCCTGGCTACGGTAAACTCACGCTGAACACAAAACATGCAAGGAGGTCGCCCGATGGCATACCGGTTCAACCACCTTCACCTGAAGTCCCCAGACACACGAAAGACGGCCAACTGGTACGTGGAGAACTTCGGGGCCAGGATAGTCTCCGAGGGGCAGAACGCCGAGGGGCAGCCCACCTTCCGCCTCGACCTCCACGGCGTCCCCTTCAACGTAACGCCGATGATCTCCAGCCAGGACGCCAACCGCCAGACCTTCGGCTTGGAGCACATCGCCGTCGACACCGACACCTTCGAGGAAGACATCGCCCGCATGAAGGCTGGCGGGATCAAAGTCCTGGAGGAGAACATCCTGCCCGACGGCCGTCACATCTGCTTCTTCGAGGGGCCGGAAGGCGTGCAGGTCGAGTTCCTGGAAATCAAGAGCTAGCCTGGGCTGGCTCGTTGCCCTCTTTGACGGGCGAGGCGTCGCACCCCATCGACGACCTCGCCCAGCGTTTTCACCGTGATGTCGGGGGCCACCTCGACAGATAGTGTGTTAACATGCTCAAGACTAGATCATGGCAGAGAGGCCATACGAGATGGCGATTGAAGATGCCTTGAAGCTGGCGGTCGATCGAATACGCTCAGGGCAACTACAAAAGGAAGAACAGGTTAAACACTCCGTAATTCTTCCACTACTTCGCGCATTGTCCTGGGACGATGCCGACCCTTCGCAGGTGATACCTGAATACCCAGTGAACAATGGTTCCGTGGACTATGCCTTATGTAGGCCAACTCGAACGCCGTTTGTGTTTCTGGAAGCAAAACGCCTTGAGAGCATGGACGAATCAGGGGTTGCGCAGGTTTTTGGTTACGCCGCAAACCGGGGTGTCCCATTCCTTGTATTAACTGACGGCAACATCTGGGACTTTTATCTCAGTATGGCAGATGGTGTTCCCGCTGATCGCAGATTCTACCGCATTGAGTTGGAGCGTTTGGAGAAGATCGCAGAATACGCTGTGTTTTTTGAGGAATACTTGCGCAAAGACCGCGTCAGTATGCACGAGACCCGGCTAGCCGCGGAGCAATTACGAGATGGCGACCGTCAGAAAGAAAAAGCCCGCAATGCTATCCCGGGGGTATGGAGAGCCCTATTGGCCGCGGGGGATCAATCTCTCTGCAGTCTGTTGGTGGATGCGGTAGAGGGAGAATGCGGAACACAACCGGAACTTGACGACGCCGAGGCCTTCTTGAAAAACATGGCTGCCACCACGATTCCAGCCGGTCAGAGAACGGTGAACCCAGCGATCTCAACCTCGCAGGGTGCTGGCGATAGGAGAAGCAAGATCGTTGGATTCGTGCTTGATGAACAGACCCAGAATGTTGGGAACGGAATCCGCACCTTGGTGGAAGTCATAAGAGAGTTCGACCGTCGCTCTCCCGTATTCATGGAACAGTTCGCCGAGCGCACGAGAGGCCGGACTCGCAGATTAGTTTCGCGGGATCGAGATCACCTCTATGACCAAGTCTCACTAAGAAAACAAGCTATGGACTTGGGTAATGGTTGGTGGCTGGGCACAAACCTTAGTACGGAGAGCATAAGAAAGAATATCGGTACAGCCTGCTCTGTCATGGACTTACGTCTCGGTTCCCAGCTAAAGATTATAGAATCCTAACCGTCATGAACGGAATCGCGAGGCAACGCAATAGGGGTTAGCGCGAACCCTGTTCAGCAATTTGACGGGCGAGGCGTCGCACCCCATCGACGACCTCGCCCAGCGTTTTCACCGTAATGTCGGGGACCACCACAACAGGCTCGCGACGGTCGTCATGGGTCTCGATCCAGATGGTGAGCAGGCCTGCATCCTTGGCCCCCAGCACATCGTTGCGCAGGTGGTCTCCCACGTGGACAGTCTCCTCGGCTTCGGCCCCCAGTTCGTGCAGTGTGCGCTGGAACATGGGCACCGATGGCTTGGCCAGCAGCATCTCGTCGGAAAAGGCCATGATGTCGAAATAGCTCCCCAAGCCCTTCTCCGCCAGAAAACTGCGGAAGGCGTACCCTGGGGTCATGCCTGTGTTTGAGATCAGTCCCACCCTGTAGCCGTCGGCCTTCACCTGTGACAGCACTGCGGCTGCGTCCTCGTGCACCCGGGGAGGATAGACATAGAAGGAATCGCAGTAGGCCGTGGTGATTTCGGCGACGCTCTCCTGGGGCAGGCTCTCCAGCAGACCCTCCTCGATATGCTCGATGAAAAACGCGACCTGCTGGTCGAAAGAAACGTCCTTCTCCTCTTCACGTATGGCGTGACAGGTCCTGTAGCAGGCGCGGTAGGCCTCGCGCACCTGTTCCGGATCGATCTCACGGCCAGCCTTGGCCAGGGCCGCGACCGCTCCGTCGAGACGCACCTGCATCCGCGCCCTGCCTTGCTCCTGGGTATCCATGAGCAGCGTCTGCCACAGGTCGAAGGTGACTGCGGTAATCCTGGCCAAGCCCTACCTCTATCCGAAATCCGTGTCCCAGCGGAAGTCACGCCTATTCTACAACGCCCCAAAGCAACTTTGTGACGGCAGGTATAGCCCTGCTCCGTGGTCCGCTCCATCCCCACGCGATCAGGTTGCCATGCAGGTATAATGGCGTTCCAACGCCTGTGTCGAAGGAGGAAGGAATTGGCGCAACAGGGGCGTTCCTCCCTGGTCCGCGGAAAGCAGGTCATCGTTCGCGCTGGGGCAGACAACGAATCGAGCCAGGTGATACTCGACGGCGCTGTGTTCCAGCGCGACGGTATTATCGAGGACGTTGGCGACTACTCCGCCCTGAGGGCAAGGCACCAGGCCGACGAGGAGCTTGGCGGCCCCAACTTCCTCGTCACTCCGGGCTTGGTCAACGCGCATCACCACGGCAGGGGCATCACCACAATCCAGATGGGCACACCCGACGACTCGCTGGAAGCCTGGATCGTCAACGGCTGGTCCCGCAGGCCAGTCGACAACTACATGATGACCCTCTACACCGCCCTCCAGATGCTGGAGTCGGGTACCACCACCGTGATGTACAACCACACCCAGACCCCAGTGGCCACCGTGGAATCGGACATCGATGAGGTGCTGCGTGCCTTCAACGATGCGGGCATGCGGGTCGCCTTCTCGGTCTACCACCGCACCCAGAACCGGGTGGTCTACGGCGACGACAGGGCCTTTGTCGACTCACTGCCCAGAGATTTGGGTGAGCGGGTGTGGCGACACATAGGAGCGGGCACTCTCACCGACGACGAATACTTCGGCCTGTTCCAACGGGTCTACGACAGGTACGGCACCGACCCCCAGAGCCGCATACGCGTTCTCCTCAGCCCGTCCAACGTGCACTGGACCAGCGACGATTTCCTGCAGCGCACCAAGGAATGGGCCCAGCGTTACCAGACGGGCATCCACCTCCACCTGGTGGAGTCCTACTACCAGCGTCACTACGGCACCCGCCACTGGGGCAAGACGCCACTGGCCCACCTGGACGACCTGGGGTTCCTCGGCCCCGAGGTCTCCTACGCCCATGGTGTGTGGCTCACCGAACCCAACCTGCGCCTGCTGGCCGACCACGGGGGTACCGTCTGTCACAACGCCAGTTCCAACCTGCGTCTGAAGAACGGCATCGCTCCGGTGAACCAGATGCTGCAACACGGCGTAAACGTGGCCATCGGTACCGACAGCGATGGCATCAACGACGACGACGACATGGTGCAGGAGATGCGCTTGGTGTCCAAGCTGCACCGGCAGCCGGGCATCGGGGCCCCCGCACTGCCATCGGCCCAGGTGCTCAAGATGGCCACGGTCAACGGCTCTTCCCCCACCTTCTTTGAAGGGCAGGTGGGCACGCTGGAAGTCGGCAAACGGGCCGACATGGTGCTGACCGACCTGTCCCACATCGAGGACCCCTACATGCACCCCGACGTCAGTCCCATCGACGCCTTCATGCACCGCGGCAAGGCCCGGTACGTGGACACGGTGATCATCGACGGCGAGGTGGTGCTGCAAGATGGTAGGTCCACCAAGGTCAACCAGTCCGACCTGGTCGCCCAGATCAGGGAGAGCCTGTCCGCACCGCTGCCGGAGCGCGTGCTGGAAACAGAGCGCATGGTGCGGGAGCTTCTCCCCCACGTCCAAGCCTTCTATGCCGACTGGACCCAGGAATAGTCAGGCTTCCTCAAGGAGCGCACGATGCGGGTGACCATCAGCGACCAAGCCAGGTACCACCTCCTGGACAAGGGAGGCAGTGTCGCCCTCGACCTCGTCTTCGGGACCGGGTGAGCCACCCGCCCGAGGGTGTCCGTGGACACCTACCTGCAGCGCAAAGACACATCCAACTACCAGTTGGTAGAAGGAGAGGGCGTGCAGGTGTTGGTCTCGCCTCTGTTGGCCGAGCAAGCCAGTTGGATACACCTCGACCTGCAGAAGTTCCTCTTCTGGAAGAGCCTCGCCGTATACGCGGAAGCGTAACGCAACCGGTCGGTGTACTCCCGGCGCCATGCCGGTGTAATCAGGCTTGACCCTCGAACAGCCCTCAAATACACTCGCAGGCGCGATGGACCTCAAGGACTACATCCGGGACGTGCCCGATTTCCCCAGTCCGGGGATCCTTTTTCGCGACATCACGCCCCTGCTGTCGGACCAAGCCGCCTTCCGTCATGCCATCGACCTGATTGCGGAACGGTACGAAGACCGGGGGATCGATACCGTGGTAGCCATCGATGCCAGAGGGTTCCTGTTCGGAGCCCCGTTGGCTTATCGCTTGGGCAAAGGCTTGGTCCCCGTGCGAAAACAGGGCAAGCTGCCCTACCATTCGCTGCAGGTCGGCTACTCGCTGGAGTACGGCGAGAACGTGGTGGAGATGCACCGCGACGCCTTGGCCCCAGGCCAGACCGCCCTGGTGGTGGACGACCTGCTGGCTACCGGGGGTACAATCCGGGCTGCAGCCCAACTGGTGGAACAGGTCGGGGGCAGGGTTGAAAGCATCGCCGCGGTCATCGAACTGGTCGACCTGAACGGGCGCGAGAAACTGCAGGGCTACGACGTGTTCGCCCTGATGCAATACTAGCCTGATGCAATACTGGGCGGAAGCAGCACCAGGCACTGGAACCTGCGCAACCTGCCGACGGCCGGTTCCCAGCGATAAGCGGTTCTCATCTGTTGCCAAGGAGAGGGACATGCAGGACAAGACGACCATGGGTAACGTGGAAGTCCTCTCGGTACTGGATATGTACTCGCCGGGACGGCCCGTCGACTTCTTCTTTCCCGATGTGCCCAGGGAAGCCTGGGGCCCGTACCGCGAGTCCCAGTTGGACGAGAACGGCGAGATCGCCCTCCCCTACCTGCTGTTCGCCCTGCGCTCCCAGGGCCAGACCATCATGATCGACACTGGCATGGGGCCAGGCCCCCATCCTAGTCGTGCCAACCGCACCGGCGACCTCATCAACCAGTTGAAGCGTCACGGCATCGGCCCCGATGACGTGGACGTGGTGGTGCACACTCACCTGCATGCCGACCACGTGGGTTGGAACGTCACCTACGAGGGCGGCCAGCCCAAGGCCACCTTCCCCAAAGCCAGGTACCTGGTGCCGAGGGCCGACTGGGACTATTTCACCCAACCCGACGTGCTGGCCGAAGAGCGGAACCAGCATGTGCGCGACTACGTGGTGCCCCTGGAGGGTTTGGGGGTCATGGACCTCATCGACCCCGGGCATACCATCACTTCCGAGGTGTCCACCCTCCACACGCCGGGACATACTCCGGGCCACATCTGCGTCATGATCGACTCGCAAGGTCAGAGCGGAGCCGTCGTCGGCG
Organism: Dehalococcoidia bacterium; assembly: GCA_012270525.1. The sequence goes on from JAAXIE010000058.1 coordinate 6,378, forward strand.
ACGTGTTCCACATGAGCGTCCAGATAGAGCACCCCGACTGGTGCGCCGGAGTGGACCTGGACAAGCCCACGGGTCAGCACAGTCGCGAGCAACTCCTGGAGCGGTCCGAGCGCGACGGCATGATCATCGCCGCTGGGCATTTCGGCGTGGACGAGCACTTCGGCCGGGTGGTGCGTCGCGACGGCCGTCGCTACTGGCAGGGTCTCTAGGGGCCTGTCGTCAGGTCAGCGCGCTAGAGAGAGGGCCGCCTCGTGTGCCAGTCGGTCGCCTGTTCGTAGGCGTGTGCCGCCCGCAACACCGTAAGCTCGTCGAAGGGCCTCCCGCCAAGTTGCAACCCGATGGGCATCCCCTCGTCCGAGAAACCGCAGGGTACCGTGATAGCAGGGAAGCCATTGATGTTGAAGGGACGGGTGTACTGGGTTAGAGCCGCCGTCACCCCCATGGTGGCCTCTCCCACTCCCGTCTCGGTGGCCAGCAGCGGAGGGGCCGTCACCGGGCAGGCTGGCCCCGCGATCAGGTCGACCTCGTCCAATAGGGCGCGGCTTTCGCGACGGAACAGGGTGCGGGCCTGCTGACCACGCAGGTAATCGTCGGCCGATATGAAATAGCCCGCCTCCAACCGCAAGCGTACCGGCGGGTAGTAGAGATCGCCCTTCTCCCGCACCAGCCTGTGGTGATAGGCCGCTGCTTCCGACATCAGCAGGATGCCTGAGATGGCCTGCGACTGGTGATACATGGGCCACGACACCTCGCTCACCACCGCTCCCATCTCCGCCAGCACGTCGATGGCTCGACGCACTGCCGCCTCCACCTGCGGGTCGGTGGGGACTTCGAAATACTCCTTGGGAATGCCGACGCGCAATCCACGGACATCGCCAGTCAGGGCAGCGGTATAGTCATCGGTGGTGCGCTGGGCCGATGCGGGGTCATTGGAATCGTAACCTGCAGTGGCATTCAACACCAGGGCGCAGTCCTCGACGGAGCGCACCATGGGTCCGGGATGGTCCAACGACCAAGCCAGGGGCGTGAGTCCGTGACGGCTCAACAGGCCGTAGGTGGGCTTGAGCCCAGCCAGACCGCACAACGCCGAGGGTATCCGTATGGAACCACCGGTATCGCTGCCCATGGTGATGGTGCATTGGCCTGCGGCAGCCGCCGAACCCGACCCGCCGCTTGAGCCTCCTGCCACCAGTTGGGGGTCCCAAGGGTTGTGCATGTGACCGTAGTCCCCGTTCTCTCCGGTGGGCCCGTAGGCGAACTGGTGCATGTTCAGCTTGCCCATGAGGATGGCCCCCGCATCCCGGAACCGGGCCATCACCGTGCAGTCGTAGTCGGGCACGAAGTCATCGAAAATGCGCGACCCTGCCGTGTTCTTCACCCCCTTGGTGTAATAGAGGTCCTTGAGACCCAAGGGGACTCCGTGCAGGGGTCCCCGGTGGTTTCCCGAAGAGATTTCCTGCTCCGCAATACGCGCCGAGGCCAACGCCTGCTCGGGAAGCAGCGTTATGAAGGAGTTGAGGACGGGCTCGGTCCGCTCGATGCGCTCCAGCTGGGCCTGCACCACCTCAACCGGCGACACCTCCCGCCTCTCTATCATGCGGCCGAGATCGCCCGCGGTCAGGTAGCACAGTTCAATTGGTTCCATGATTGCTCCTTTGGTGACCGGGATTGGGCTGCGGTCGGCCCATTACTGCCTACAACTGGCCATCCGCCATGTAGACGATCTCCGGCTCGACCTTGCTGAGGTCCAGTTCGTTGATGGAGCCAAGTCCCCGCAGCGTCCCCCTGACTATGGGGAACAACTCCGCCATGTGAGGGCTGCTGGTATCCAGCCCAGCGGCCTTCGCCATCTCCAGAAACTGCTCTTCGGTTATCTCTTCGCCCACGGACATCGGCGCAACTCCTTCCCATTCCGGCCCAGCGTGCAGCCAGGAACTAGTACATGATGAGATGTGCAGGCACCAGCCTTTGGTGAGTGGGGTCGACCGCCAACCGCAGCCCTTCCAGGGTATAGTCCCCCAACAGGGGTGGAACATCGTCCTCGCCGAAGACCACTATGGTGGCCACGCTCGCTCCATCTATCGTTGCTCTCGCCTCCCCAATCTCCCACTCGACCCCACGACTGTCGGCCATCTCCAGTACCGCGGTCTCGGTTGGCAAGACACCCAACTCCCGCAGCAGGCGTCCCGGCAGCATGGTGAAGAACGCCCCGGTATCCACGGTTGCTTCCAGGTCCCGCCAGTTCTCTCCGTCCATGGTGGAAATCCTCGTCGGATAGCTGAACGTTCCCATATTTCAGTTTCCTGTCCTCAACGAACCACTTTATCGTGGGAACGCTTCCCGCACTCCACCGTCCACGGGAATCATGGCTCCCGTGGTCTTGGCCGATCGGTCCGAGGCCAGAAAGAGGGCTGCCTCGGCGACGTCCTCCGCCAGCACCCGCTGCTTGAGCAGGTTTCGTTGCCGGTAGAAATCTTCCAGTTGGTCCACCCCGACGTTGTGGGCCCGGGCCCGCTGTTCCCGCACCTCATTCGACCACAGGCTGGATCCCTCGAATATCGCGTCGGGGTTGATGACGTTGCAGCGTATTCCGTGGCCCCCGTTCTCGATGGCCAGCACCCTGGCCAACTGCACCTCGGCTGCCTTGGACGCGCTGTACGCCCCGAAATCGCCCCCAGGCGCAGGAACGTTCTTGGTGCCCACGAACACCAGATTGCCCCCCAGGCCCTGCTGGCGCATTATCCTGACAGCTTCCTGGGCCACCAGAAAGTGGCCCGTGGTGTTCACGTCGAACGCCCTCTGCCAGAGCGACAGCGACATCTCGTGCATCGCTCCCGTTGGAGCGATGCCAGCGTTGGATACCAGAATGTCCAGCCCGCCGTAGGCCAGCACCGTCCGCCGGAACGCTTCAGCCACATCCGCCTGGTCGGTCACGTTCATGGTCACTCCGAGACCCCGGCCCTCTCCGCGCTCCGCGACGACCTGGGATGCCACTGCCTGGGCCCCCTCGCCATCAATGTCGGTAACGACCACGTGGGCCCCCTCCGATGCCAGCCTCAACGCGATGGCCCGCCCGATTCCAGCCGCGGCCCCGGTGACCAGGGCCACCCTTCCAGCCAGTTCTCCCCCACGGGGAGCCAAGCCCAGCTTGTACAACTCCAGTGGCCAGTACTCCGCCTCGAAGGCATCCTTGTCGGATAGCGAGGAATAGCCACCGACCCCCTGCGCCGAGCGCATCACGTCAATGGTATGTCGATAGATGTCGCCGGTGACGACGGCCGCTCGAGCATCCCGCCCTGTCGTCCACATCCCGATGCCCGGGATCAGCACCACCCGCGGGTAGGGGTCCAGCATGGGCGTACCACTCGAGGCATGTGCGGCATGCCATCGCCTGTAGCCCTCGGCGTATCCTTCGACCGCACCAGGCAGCCCTGCCAGCAGACCTTCCACGTCCCCCGGATGCTCGTTCTCCAGCCACAGGGGAAGGCGCTTGGTCTGGATGATATGGTCGGGGGTAGCGGGACCGACCCCGGCAACCTCGCGTCCCCGCTCCGACCCCACCATATCCAGCACATGAGGCGAATCGTCGTAGCGCAGAACGGCAAGCTGCTTCCGGGACACCTCTCCCCTCAGTGTCGGGGCGATGTCAGCGGCCACTTGATGGCGTTTCTCAGCTTCCAGACTCGGCGTTTTCAGCACGCCGAAGGCCCGTTTTCCCGACGCCCGCTTCCGAGCGTAGTCCTCCGCTTGGGACACCAACTCTATGTGGTCGTCGTAGCACGCCTTGGCTGTGTCTCCCCAAGTGAAGAGCCCGTGGTTGGCGAGAACCACCCCCTTGATGCCCGGCCACCGCCTGACCTCGGTCCCCACCAGCTTGGAGAGGCCGAAGCCAGGCCGGATGTAGGGCACGACGGCGACGGTATCGCCATACGCCTCGCGCAGGACCGTCGCGGCCTCCGGGTTGTTGGTCAGCGCGATCACCGCATCTGCGTGGGAGTGGGCGACCACCGGAGCGGGAATGAAGGAGTGAAGCAGCGTCTCGATGGAGGGCCTCCGACCCCCCGAGTCGAGGGCGCAATGCTCCAGGTACGCCACCATCTCCTCGTCGCTCATGGACTCCAGCTCGAACAGCGGCTCGATGTCGCCCAAGCGCAGGCCGACGAAGTCCCTTGTCCCAGCGGTTTTGAGGTCAGAGCCACTGCTCTTGATGAGCAGGGTCCGGGTGTCGCGTCCCCGGAAATCGGGTTGGCTCGTCTTTATCGAGGTGTTGCCCCCACCCCACACCACCAAGCCCTCGTCCGCCCCGATGAGACGGCTGAGGTAGACCAACTCCTCCAGCCCGCCAAGTCCCCGGGCCTCTTCATCTGACCAGCGAGAGTCCATTGGTCGCGGTTCTCGCCAGCCTCACTTGGCCTCGGCCTTGAGGCTCTGGAAAAGTTCGTGTGCCTCCCCGGCACTGGCCCCTTCATGCACGATCTGGCGAATGGCCCGGATCATTGGCACAGGGTGTTCGTTCTGCCAGATGTTGCGCCCCAGGTTCACCCCGATGGCCCCTCGCTGCATGCCGTCATCGACGAACTCGAGGACCTCCAACTCCGTGTCCACCTGGGGTCCCCCCGCCATGATCACC